>JANPIG010000845.1:0-3086 GCA_031424875.1 Cytophagales bacterium | reverse complement strand
ATCACTTCGCTATCTTACCGCTCCTAATATGGTAATTAGCGACAGTAGAAATCATGCTCCTGGTATTGCTAATTCAGGACCTTTTATGATGATGAACCCTTTCAGTAGCCGTTGCTGTCAGCACAACCATGCTCAAGGTTGGCCCTACTATTCAGAATATCTCTGGATGGCTACACCCGACAATGGAATAGCGGCTATTTTATATAACAGTAGTGAAGCAAGCGTGAAAGTTGGCAGTAAAGGAAACATTGTACTGTTGAAGCAAAGTACCAATTATCCTTTTGATGAAAATGTCAAAATAGAAATTAATACTGCATCAAGCCAGACTTTTCCTTTATATCTTAGAATTCCAAACTGGTGCCAAGAGGCAAAAGTAAAAATCAACGGCACAATTCAATCTCAAACATTTGAGCCAAGTTCTTATGCACGTATTGAGCGAAAATGGATGCAAGGCGATGTGGTAGAGTTGATTTTGCCCATGAAATTAACAAAACAAGTTTGGGAGAAAAACAAAAATAGTGTGAGTATTAATTATGGTCCTTTAACCTTTTCTTTAAAAATTGATGAACATTATAAAGAAATGGACGGAAGAAAATCAGCGGAAGATGATTCAAAATGGCAAGCAAATGCTGATCAATCTATTTGGAAATCTTACGAAATTTATCCTGCTACTCCATGGAATTATGGACTTATGCTAAGCAATCAACCTTTAGAAAGTCAGTTTGAAATCATTAAAAAACCTTGGTCAAATAATGATATACCTTTCACACAAGAGTCTGTTCCAATTTATTTAAGAGCAAAAGGAAAAATAATTCCAGAATGGATATTAGATAAGAATGGTTTATGCGATATACTCCCACAAAGCCCTGTAGAAACATCTACAAAAACCCAGAATATAGAACTAATTCCCATGGGTGCGGCAAGGTTAAGAATTTCATCTTTCCCGATAATTAAGCAATAATTATCTGCTAATACACTGAATTATCTCCAAATACGAATTTGATAACTCCCTAATCAAATTGAAACATTATGTTGAAATAATGATACAAATTGAATAACTGCCTTGAAAATATAAGGCTAAATTTGTTTAGAATATTCAAAGTAAAAATATAAAAAAAAACAGAAAACTATTTTAAGTAAATTCTTAGTATAATTCTATAATTAAGTTAATTTTAGAATTTAGTTTGATTATTTCAAGAATTTAATCATATTTTTGGCCTATTAGCTCAAAACAAAAGTGCAATGTATTAATTATATTTTTACTGTTTTCAATAAATAGTAATAGTATCTCTTGAAAAAATGGTTTTTGAAACTAATAAACTTAACTTTACTAATATTTTTTTGTACAAAAATAAAAATAACATGCTATACAGGATGTTATTGTATTACTAATATTAATATCATTACTAACAACTTGAAATTATGTGAATAAAGCAAATTGAAGAATTTGTAATTACTATTTTTAAAACCGATCTATTACAAATCCAACCCTTTGTTTCATATCCATTCGTGCTTTTGCACATCATAGGCTATTTTAATGTTTAATATGCTTTTAAGCCAATTTCAGACTTTTCAAAAGTATGAAATTCATTCAATAAAACACCACGTTAATTTTCTTAAAAACAATCAAAGTTTATCAAAAATGGATGAACTTTGTATTGTTTTGACCGTTTATTTCTGGGGTGTTTCTTCGTATAGTTCTGACAATAAATAATTGAATATATTTCTAATAATCATATTTTAAGACTTTAATATTTAATCAATTTTTTCAATTCAAAACCCAAATTTTTTATTATGAACACAAAAATTTACTCTAAGTGTAGAGGCATGCTTATGTTAGGGATACTCCTTTTGAGTAGTCTTCTCACATTAGCTCAAGAAAAACGTGTAACTGGAAAAGTTTCAGGCGTAGATGGACAGGGGATTCCTGGGGCATCAGTTTTAGTGAAAGGTACTCAGACGGGGGTATCAACTGGTGCAAATGGTGAATTTGCAGTTAACATCAAAAGTGCAAATGATGTAATCATCATTACTTCTGTGGGATATACTCCCAGAGAAATTAAAGTAGGGTCGCAGTCGAATATTGGAGTAACATTAACGGAAGATATTTCAGCGTTGGAAGAAGTGGTTGTTACGGGTTACGGTTCACAGTCTAAGCGTGATATCACAGGGGCAGTTACTACCGTGAATGCCAGAGACTTACAGGCTGTTCCAGCAACTACTTTTGCTCAGCAGTTGCAAGGACGTGCTTCTGGATTAAGTATCGTAAATGATGCTACTCCAGGAGGAAATGCTACAGTACGTATTCGTGGATTTGGTACAACAGGTAACAACGACCCTTTATACGTTATTGACGGTGTGCCAACCGAAAATTCGGGTAATTTAAACCCTAACGATATTGAGACCATTCAGATTTTGAAAGATGCTTCTTCAGCTTCAATCTATGGTTCTCGTGCGGGTAATGGTGTTGTTATTATCACCACTAAAAAAGGAAAAGCGGGTGTACCAAGAATTACTTTTAGTACCTATTATGGTACGCAGAAAACAGCTAATGATGTTGAAGCGTTGAATGCTAAAGACTTAGGAACGTATTTATATTTGGCGGATAAATATGCTGGCAAAACACCTTCACACGGTCAATATACTTTTGGAGCAAATGGTGAAGTAACAATTCCTGCTTATGTATTTCCAAGCAGAGGAGCAGAAGGTTCTGCGGCAGTTAATCCAAAATTGTATTCATTAACGCCTGATAACATTTATGCTATCACAAAATCAGCAGATACTGATTGGTGGAAAGCAGTAACACAAACTGCCCCAATTCAAAACTATCAATTAAGTGCATCAGGTGGTACAGAGAATGGTCGTTATGCCCTTTCATTAGGTTATTTTAGTCAAGATGGTGTGGTTAAATTTATTGGATACGATCGTTACACACTCCGTGCCAATACAGAATTCTCTGCTATCAACAAGCGTTTGAGAGTAGGAGAAAACTTTACGGCTTCATTTGACAATCGTAGAGGTGGATTTGGGAATAATCAGGAACAAAATGCTGTTTCAGGTTCTTACAAGCACCATCCACTATTACC
>JANPIG010000844.1:0-1029 GCA_031424875.1 Cytophagales bacterium | reverse complement strand
TTAAGATTATGACGAAAAGCGCCGTACATAGCATCGAAATCAAAGCCATTATGGTCGGGAAAAAGTTGATCTTCTGCGGCAACAACTGCTAAGGCAGCTTCCTTAGAAATATTATCATAGGATTCCCAATCTGAATGAATTTCTGAATCCTTACCGCTAAACAGTGCGGTAAATTTACGGTCAATCATCGTAGGCGTAATCCATACAGGAACAAATTTTAAGAGAATAACCGTAACAATAGAAACCCCAATTCCGTAAAGAATAAACTTGATAAATTTAATGAGAATGACTTGTACGATGGGATAACGTTCGCCAAAAGCCTCAAAGCGTTGCCAACGACTTAGTTTTTGAGTTTCCTTTTTTGGAAATTCTTGTGATGGAAGGTTTTTGAACGTATTTTTTGCCATTTTTTCAAAGTGATTAATGATTGGTTATTAGTGATTAGAAAAATAAACCAATTTAACTTTGTACTGCAAAATTACGATTCTTTTGTTTTAGATGTAGGATTGACCCCCATTTTTTGACCTAAATTTTCTATCATTTCTATCCTATCTATGTGGTTGCAATTTTCTATCCTACCTATGATATATAGGTGGTTGCCATTACAAAAACAAATCACTCGCAATTCTATCCGCAAATAATTTTCCTTTGTAAGTCAATAAAAGTGTATCATCTTCTATTTTTAAAAACCCTTCCCGCATCTGTTTTTCTATTGCGATGGAATTTTGCTTTTGAAATAAATTATTGGATAACTCAGTGATTTTCTGAATATTACAACCCCATTTTGTCCGTAAACCTATCAGTAAATATTCGTTTACTCTATCCTCCAAACTCAATATTTCTATTTCAAAAGGCACAATATTCTGTTGTAATGATTTCAAATATTGTCCATTATTTGCCACATTATATTGCCGACTATGATGATTAAAACTATGTGCCGATGGACCAATGCCAAGATACTCTTCCTGTTTCCAATAACTGGTATTGTGGCGTGAAAAGTGATTGTCTTTGGCAAAGTTAGAAATCTCG
>JANPIG010000843.1:0-1744 GCA_031424875.1 Cytophagales bacterium | reverse complement strand
CTTTATTTGTCATATTTTTATTTATTATTAAGGCAAAATGCCATTTTCTAATTTCTTACTTTACCCATTTCTCAAAACTCAATACAACTCATCAAGTGATAATTTCAAATACCGTTCCACTGATTGAAAAGTGCTTAAAATTCCTATTAAAGTGCCTATAATTAAGATTCCGATAATTAATGCAATCAATTTCCCAGTTTCTTGTAACATCCCTAAACCTTCAATTTGTTGAACTGCTAATTGCTGTAAAAGTATCAATAGAGTACATGCCATTAAACCACTTATAAGTCCTTGTAAAGCTCCTTTTGCCACAAATGGTTTACGAATAAACCCATTTGTAGCTCCTACTAATTGCATACTTCTAATCAAAAACCGTTGAGAATATAAGGATAATTTAATGGTATTATTTACCAAAATCACAATAATAACCAATAATAAGACCACAAAAACTGATAGAATTAAGTATATTTTTGAAATATTTTTATTGACTTCATCTACAAAATTTTCAATATAAGCTACTTCATAAACGCCAGATATTTTTTCTAAATCAGCTTTAATTTCTTTTAAACGAACTTCATTAAAATATTCTTCCTTAATTTTTACTGAATAAAGATTTCTGAGAGGATTATTATTGCCTAATAATTTACGATAATCTTCACCTGATTCTTCAATAAATTGTTTGGCTGCTACTTCCTTTGAAACAAAATTAATTTGAGGGGAATTATCCTTTTTTAAGACAAATTCACGTTTTGCAACTAATTTAAAAATAGAGTCTAAATGGCTGGTAGTGAGGTCATTATCTAAATAAATTTGCACCTCTACATTCTGTTTGACCAATTCGGCTAACTTACGAGCATTGAGGGTTAGTAAACCACAAAGTCCAATCAAGAACAAAGCTATCGTCAAACTTATAATGACCATTGCATTGGGAGTACTACCTAATTTTTTGAATTTAGACATTCTTTTTAATTAACTTTGATTATTATCAATAAATAATTATGATAAACTTTATTTACAAAAATAGTATTTTTTGTTCTATTAAAATCTAACTTAACGCTTTTTAACAAAAAAGCCAACTCATACTTGTTGGCTTTTTGAAATATTTTGAAGTCGAAAGATTTAGTATTAATTATTAATTGTCCACTATCAAATATTTTAATTTCTTCTATCAATTTCATCCCTAATCTTTGCAGCCTTTTCATATTCTTCGTTTTCTAAAGCAGATTTTAACATCGTGTTCAAAACTTCTACAGGGTTTTCTTTTAACAGTTCTCCAAATGATTTCTGTGGTTTCGCCGCTTCATCTTCGGTATCTTCCATTAAATCATCCTTGCCAGCTTCATTAATTGAAATCCCAGCTTCAGAAAGTACGTTTTCATAAGTATAAATAGGCACATTAAAACGTAATCCAATAGCAATCGCATCGGAGGGACGAGCATCTACAAAAGTATCTTTAATACCATCTGAACAATGAATTTTTGCAAAGAATACCCCTTCCTTTATGTCTGTAATGGATATTTCAGTAACGGTATAATGGAACGTACGAGCAAATGACTTAAACAAATCATGAGTCATTGGTCGGTTTGGTTCAATTTTTTCAATCTCAATGGCAATGGCTTGTGCTTCAAACATTCCAATAATAATTGGCAAACGTCTTGGCCCATATTCTTCTCCTAACACCAGCGCAAAAGAACCCGTTTGAGATGAACTTGGCGAAAGCCCTAATATTTCTAATTTAATTTTA
>JANPIG010000842.1:0-11342 GCA_031424875.1 Cytophagales bacterium | reverse complement strand
TCTTTGAATGTTGTTTCGCTTGAATAGATTGATAATTAATGTAGCACAGGCTTTAGCCTGTAATATCAGAATTTAATATTACAGGCTAAAGCCTGTGCTACATTTAACCCATTCAATCTTACTGAAAAACTCGAATATAGTCCACCACTAACTGCTGAGGGAACAACGTTGTGCCATCTGGTTTCCCAGGCCAATCTCCACCAACGGCTAAGTTTACCAATAAAAAATATTCTTCTTGAAATTCACTTAATCCAGTGGGAGTGGTATCAATCACATGAAACTGCTTATCATCTAAAAGCCAAACAATTTTCTTTGCGTCCCATACAATTGAAAATACGTGAAATTCATCATTAAAAATACCCGAAGCCAATTTTGTATTCCCTCCGTATTGTGCATGACTACCATTATTATCCCAATGTGCCGTTCCATAAGTGGTGTTATCTTTGCCAGTTCCACCAATCATTTCCATAATATCAATTTCACCACATTTGGGCCAACTAACGGTAGTAATATTTTTGCCTAACATCCATAAAGCGGGCCAAATTCCTTGTCCTTTTGGCAAAACTGCCCTAATATCCACCCGTCCATATTTGAAGTTAAATTTATTTTGAGTAGTCAGTCTTGAAGACGTATAGCTTTGGTTACCAACGGTTTCCTGTTTTGCTTGAACGATTAAATAACCATTTTTTACAGAAGTATTTTCCTTTTTATAATATTCCAACTCATTGTTTCCCCAACCATTATTATTGCCAATTTCATAGTTCCAATATTTTTCGTCCAAACTTGTGCCATCAAACTCATCTGCCCAAGCCAACTTCATGTTTGGGTATGATGTAGGCGTTGAATAACCTTTGGTCGGAATAGTATTTTTTACTGGATTATCATTATCATCATTGGCATTATCGACAAATCCTGGCAGACGTTCGCAAGACTCATAAGGCTTATCTTTATCTCCCAAACCATCAGCATCAGCATCTAAATACCATGTTTTTTTCACGCAGGGGGCCTCTTCCTTTTTGCAAGAAAAATTGAGAGAAGTTGAAAATAGTATAAGTGCAATTAAATTGAAAGTGAAGATTGTTTTCATGACGTCTTGAAAGGAATTTGCTTTAATATTTTTAAATATTCGGGATGATTTAGATAACTTTTATTTTGACATAAAGTTTTCATTTTTAATAAATTAGCGCATAAATATCAAATTAATTAAAGGTAGTTTCGTAATGCGAATTACTATTTATGAAGTCAACTTTATCCCCCAATCGTAGTCATAGATTCAGAAACTATATTTTTCCGATTGCGTTCAGCTTCAAATCCGTCTTTTGGGCGATTATTAAATGCGTTGATAAAGACATTCTTTAAGGCTTCGTCTGTGATGCCATCTCTGAGTAAATCTCTGATATTCAGCACGCCTTCATCGTAAAGACAGGTTTTTAAATCGCCGGTTGCGGTAAGTCTAATACGGTTGCACGTTCCACAGAAGGTGCGAGAGAAAGCGGCAATTATACCAATATTTCCTTGATAATTAGGCACTTGATAATTATAAGAAGTTGAATTGGGAGAATCCGTAAGTTTTTGTAAATCAGGATATTGGCTCTTTATTTCGGATAAAATTCTGTGTAAATTCCAATTAAGCTTTGGATAATGCGAACCTTCGCCATTAAAAGGCATTTCTTCAATAAATCGAACCGAAACTTTATGATTTCGAGTTAGTTCTACCATTGGCAGAATGTCTTCGGTATTTTTGCCATCCATCACAACCGCATTGATTTTTACGTCAAAATCGGCATCTAATAATTGGAAAAGCGTGGCATACACCTTGTCAAATTCATCTCGGCGAGCAATGTCATAAAACCGTTGTTTATCCAAAGTATCTAAACTCAAATTGACTGACCGCACACCAATTTCTTTCATTTGACGAATGTAATTACCTGTCAAAATTCCGTTGGTAGTAATATTCAATTCATTGATGCCCTCAATTTCAGAGAGTTGATACATAAAATCAATCAAATTATTACGCACAAAAGGTTCGCCTCCCGTAATTCTGACTTTTGAAACACCCAATTCAGAAAGCACCGAAACTGTCCGAAGCATTTCTTCGTAAGTCAGCAATTTTGATTTTGCCAAATACTTCACGCCTTCTTCGGGCATACAGTAAAAACAACGCAAATTGCAACGGTCTGTTACTGCCAAACGCACATACGTTATCGGACGGCCGTGATTGTCGTATATGAGGGGGCGAGGAGTATGTTCTGAGTTTGAGTTCAATTTATTTCGACAATTCCGTAGCCCGTTTCTGAGCTGCAAAAATGCCTTCTTTTAGATTTTGACTTAATAAACCTTCTTCAAATCGTTTCAAGGCAGCTTCGGTTGTTCCACCTTTGGAAGCTACTGCTTTGATGAGTTCGTCTAAACTTTTGTCAGCAGTATTGATGAGGTGAAATGAGCCTAACATGGTTTGTTTTACCAATAAAGAGGCCATCGAATCCTCAAAACCCATCTCTTTCCCTGCTTCAATCATGGCTTTTACTAAGTAGAAAAAATACGCTGGACCACTTCCACTCAAAGCCGTTACAGCATCCAAAAGACTTTCATCTTCCAAAAAAACCGCCCTCCCCGTTGAATTTATAAGGTTTTCTACCTTTTTCAACTGGCTCAGCGTAATATCGCCAGCTGCTGAAAATGCCGTCATACCCATACCCAACAGGGCAGGCGTATTAGGCATGGCACGTACTATAAGATTATGATTTAAAGACTCCTTGATTTTATCAATTGAAATACCTGCCATGATGCTCAAAATCAACTGATTAGGCTGAATAACGGCACGTAATTCATCTTTTAGCGAAGCAAAATCTTGGGGTTTTACCGACAAAATTATTAGATCATATTCACCAATTTTATGATTGATAGTATCGACAACTGCCCCCGCTTTTTCTTGACGAAGCGATTCGGCACGTTCGGCATTTTTTTCAATCAAAAAAAGATTTTCTTTTTTGACTAATTCATATTGAATAAAGGATTTGGCAAATGCCATTCCCATATTTCCTGCTCCAATAATGGCGACTTTCATGTGGTAATAGTGAAATTAATTTTACAACAAAAATACATGAAAAACCCTTTAAAAACTTACAAAAAACAAATAGACCACTGATTATAGGGATTTTACTGATTATAAGCAGATTCAAAGTAAAAAAATCCGTATAAACCCGTACAATCCGCACAATCAGTGGTCTAAAAAATCTTACGAAAACTTACTTTAAAATCTCTTCTAACTTTCTTTCTAATTCTTCACCACGGAGATTCTTAGCAATAATTTTACCTTCTTTATCTAATAAAAACGTAGCTGGAATGCCTTGAACGCCATAAGCAGCAGCGGCAGCAGAGTTCCAAAATTGTAAGTCAGAAACGTGATGCCAATCTAAACCGTCTTTTTCAATGGCTTTTACCCATGAATCTTTCTCTTGGTCGAGACTTACCGAAAAGATGTCAAATCCTTTGTCTTTAAACTTATAATACATTCGCACTACATTTGGGTTTTCTTTACGGCAAGGTCCGCACCAACTTGCCCAGAAGTCAATTAGAACATATTTTCCTCTTAATGACGACAATGCCAAATTCTTATCTGCAGGTGTTTTCATTTCTATTTCAGGAGCTTCTGTGCCTACATCTACCCCTTCCAAACGCTTAATTTGTTGTAAAAACGTCTTGATATGAATATTAGGTGAATTGCCTTTTTCAGCCTTGAATTTACTGGCTACTTCTTTCATCGTTTCCAAATCTGCCTCTGGATTTAGGAAATTCCCTGCCGTCCAAAGAGCTACTAAATTTGTACCCATTTCAGGCAATAAAGCCTTGATTTTGCTGATGTTAGCTTGTTGAGCAACTTGAAAATCACCTTGAATTTTCTGCAAAGTGGCTTCATCTTTTTTGGTTTTAGCAATTTCTACTTGCCTATTCCAAACCTCCACTTTTGCCGACAATTCCTGATTCATTTTCACGATTTGATTGAAATATTTGATGTTTTTAGAATCGCCACCGTTTATCTGAAACGTTCCTCTTTTATTGGGCAAATCCATTCCATCGGCAATAACGTTTACGGTTTCGCCACCTTCCAAAATCAAAAGAACCTTTTGGCTCAACTCCATTCCGAAGAAATTGAGTAAATAATAGCCGCCTCCTTCAATAATTCTGGAGTTAAACTTAAAGGATTTATCTGCCCCAACGTTGGAAGAGTCCATCGTGATAGGAGTGCCTCTACCGTTGATAAATTGAAGATAAATCTTTTTATCAGGAGCAACATTATTTACTTTTCCAGTAATCGTAACTGGCTTACCGTTAGGCACTTGCCCAAAAGAAAACGTAGTGGTCATGGCGATGAGAACGCCTAAGAGAGTTTTTTTCATATTTTTATTTGAGGTGTTAGGGGTTGGAGGTTAGGGGTTAGGATTGGAGTGTTAAACTTCCCGAAAGTTTTTTTAACTTTCGGGAAGTTCTCAAAGGCTTAATTAAACCCTTAAATTCGCATACTAACCCTAACACCCAACCCCTAACACCTATTCTAACGTTTTCTGCAATAATTCCGTTGTAATTTTTGGGTCAGCAGAACCTTTTGATTTTTTCATGATTTCGCCCATGAACATTCCCAAAAGCCCTTTTTTACCCGATTTGTACTCCTTTACTTTTGCAGCATTATTTGCTAAAACTTCGTTTATTAACGCTTGCAAAGTGTCGGTATTGCTTTGCTGAATCAGATTCTTGGCTTCGGCAATTTGTAGGGGCATTTTAGTAGCATCTGCCAGCATTTCGGGAAAAATCTGTTGAGCTGCCGTCGAGGTGCTTACTTTGCCTTCATCAATCAAATTTATCAAAGCCCCTAAACGCTCGGGAGTAACAGCTAACTGATTGATTTCCAAATTATTATCATTCAAATACGACTTCACCGCACCCATAATCCAGTTGGAAACAGCTTTGTAATTTTTGGTAAATCCACAAGTTGCTTCAAAATATTCTGCTACTTCTCTGCTGTCAGTCAGCACGTTAGCATCGTATTCTGATAAATTATATTCCATCGTAAATTTCTCAAAAAGTTCCCACGGCAAGGCGGGCATTGCATTTTTTACTTCCGAAAGCCATGTTTCCGAAATCGTAAGCGGGACTAAATCGGGCTCGGGAAAATAGCGATAATCGTTCTGGGTTTCCTTCACACGCATACCCGATGTGCGTCCCGTTGCGGGGTCAAAACTGCGAGTTTCTTGGATTAATTCTTCGTTATTTTCAACGGCTTCGATTTGTCTAATCGTCTCATATTCAATGGCTTTCTGAATAAAACGCATCGAATTCATGTTCTTGATTTCTACTTTCGTACCAAAGACTTTGCTACCCACAGGCATCACTGAAATATTGACATCACAACGCAATGAGCCTTCTTCCATATTGCCATCACAAATACCCAAATAACGTACCAATTTACGGACTTCGGTCATGAATGTTGCCGCTTCTTCGGCAGACTTTATTTCGGGTTCAGTTACCATCTCAATTAGCGGAGTTCCCGCTCGATTATAGTCAATTTGACTGTCGGAAGAACCTTCTACGTGAAGCGATTTTCCAGCATCTTCTTCCAAATGAATATGATGAAAACGAACCGTTTTTTCACCCGTAGAAAGTTTCACTTTTACGCCACCGCCCATACAAATTGGGGTTTTGTCTTGAGTAATTTGATATCCTTTCGGAAGGTCGGGATAGAAGTAATTTTTACGGTCAAAATATTGATTTTCAGTGATTTGTGAATTGCAAGCCAAGCCCATTTTCATCGCAAATTCAACGGCACGGCGGTTCAATTTGGGCAAAGTGCCAGGATGCCCCAACGTAATGGGCGAAATATGCGTATTGGGCAAACCCCCAAAAGAGGCAGCATCAGCCGCAAAAATCTTGGACTCAGTCTGCAACTGGGCATGAACTTCTAAGCCAATAACGACTTCGTATTTATCTCTAATTTCTTGTTTCATGTATGATTGGAAAGCGGTTCTTCCACAAAGATAATAAAAACCATCAGCTAAATCTTTGGAGAAGGATTTTAAGGCAAATTTTAAGTTATGATTTTTACGTAAGTCGTTGTTTTGAAATCTACGATTTATATACAAGTTTATGAGTGCAAATAAGAGCCATAGGCTCGACCGATTTTGCAGCAGAGGGTTTTAACCCGCCGAAGAGGAAAATGATTGATTTTCAGAGTTCCATAGGAACGAAACATATAAAATCTACCGTTCCTACGGAACTCAAATGCCCCTTTCTTGATATTTTTCGGTGGGTTAAAACCCACCGCTACAAAATCGGTCGAGCCTATGGCTCTTATTCGCACTCAAATATTTGTGTATAAACCTTAGTAGCGTTTTTGAACGACAATTTCCCTTGAAAATAAGAAAGCCGAGACAGAATCTCGGCTTTCTACATCTTAAAACTACCTCTACAAAGCAATCCCTAATTTAACTCCTTGCTCAATGGCACGTTTTGCATCCAAATCTCCCGCTTCCAAAGCACCCCCAATTAAATGTACGTTTGAGTGTTTTACTTTTAATGTTGTAAATAACTGATTATTAGATACTTGTCCAGCACAAATTACTATATTGTCCACTTCCAAAACGTGAGGTTGTCCTTTGATTAATACATGAAGTCCATCATCATCAATCTTCTCGTAGCTTACTTCACCAATCATTTTTACATTTTTCATGCGTAAAGCCGTTCTGTGAATCCAACCTGTGGTTTTGCCTAAATCTTCCCCATGTTTTTTGGCAGAACGTTGCAATAAATATACTTCTCTTGGCGAGGTCATGCCACCATTTTCCATCAAAGCACCACCTGTTTTGTATTCCATATCCACGCCCCATTCTTTCATAAAATGCTGTATATCAGTGCTTCCAGAATGTGTAAGGTATTCTGAAACATCAAAACCAATGCCTCCTGCACCCACAACGGCTACTTTTTTTCCGACTGGTTTTTTATCTAAAATCACTTCGGTATAAGTCAAAACTTTGGAGTGATTTATTCCTTCAATCGCTAAACTACGACCCGTTACGCCCGTTGCCACCACAATTTCATCAAAATCATTCGCCTGATTTTCGTCAAAACGGGTATTCAAATGCACCTGCACTTTATTGATTTCCATTTGGCGATTGTAATAACGTAAAGTCTCCGAGAATTCTTCTTTCCCAGGAATTTCTTTGGCGATATTAAACTGTCCTCCAAGCATGGAATGAGCCTCAAATAGATGAACTTCGTGTCCACGTTGCCCGAGTGTAACGGCACATGACAAACCCGCAGGACCCGCACCCACAACGGCAATCTTTTTTTTGTTATTTGTTGGTGAAATATTAATTTCCAGTTCATTACAAGCTCGTGGATTGACCAAGCAGGATGCCGTTTTTCGAGCAAAAATATGGTCGAGACAAGCTTGGTTACAGGCAATGCAAGTATTTATTTCATCGGCACGTCCTTCCATTGCTTTCTTTGGAAATTCTGGGTCGGCTAAAAATGGACGAGCCATTGAAACCATATTGGCATGACCATCCGCCAAGATTTGCTCAGCAACTTCGGGGGTATTGATTCGGTTTGTGGTGATTAAGGGAATGGATAATTTACCCATCAAACGCTGTGTTACCCAACTGAATCCTCCTCTCGGAACCATCGTTGCGATAGTTGGAACACGGGCTTCGTGCCATCCAATACCCGTATTAATGATGGTTGCACCCGCTTTTTCAATTTCCAAAGCCAATTGCTCAACTTCTTCCCAAGTAGAACCTTCTTCTACTAAATCTAACATTGAAAGGCGGTAAATAATGATGAAGTTTAACCCAACTGTTTCCCTTACATTCTTAACAATTTCAATGGGGAATTTTATTCTATTTTCATACGACCCACCCCATTCATCAGTACGTTTATTAGTTTTTTTAGCTATAAACTGATTTATCAAATATCCTTCCGAACCCATGATTTCCACGCCATCATAACCTGCTTCCTGAGCTTTTAAGGCACAATTGGCAAAATCTTTAATGGTACTTTTGATACCCCCACTTGATAATTCCCAAGGTTTGAAGGGAGCAATTGGGGCTTTCAGAGCCGTGGGTGCAACTGCCAAAGGATGATAAGCATAACGCCCCGTATGAAGGATTTGCAAACAGATTTTACCCCCTTCGGCATGGACGGCATCGGTAATTATTTTATGTTCACGAGCCTCTGAGTTTGAAGAAAGTTTACTGCCAAAAGGCAAGGCACAACCCGCACGATTGGGCGAAACTCCACCCGTTACAATGAGTCCAACACCTCCCTTTGCTCGTTCGGCAAAGTAGGCGGCTTGTTTGTGAAAGCCATTTTTGCTTTCTTCTAAACCCGTGTGCATCGAACCCATCAGGATTCTGTTTTTTAATGTGGTAAAGCCTAAATCAAGTGGTTGGAAAAGATGGGGGTATTTCATATGTTTGTTATTTCTATACAATTTATTCACAAAATTGTGTAAAATTCAATAAAACAATCCATTTACGGTAGGAAATAATTTGTTTAACAGTGATTCATACGGGCAATAATGTTGTGATGGTTTTGAATCAGTATTGTCCGAAACGTGATGTCAGAGGTTGCGAAACCTATTCTAAATCTGATATAATTGAGTTCTTAAACTCAAGAAAATCAATGGTTTGAGAACCCCGATGTGTCAGATTTAGAACGGGGTGCGTAACCTCTGATAACACAGGAAAAAGACAAGATTATTATATAAATTTAGGAATAAATATTTTCAATAAAATGTACTTAAATACACCAAATTATACACAAAAGCATTGTTATTCTACAACAAAAATATTTTCATAAAAATTTAATTTTGCTAATGTTTTTGTACATACATTTGAAATATAAATTTAATTAACAGTTAATTTTTGCATTCTTTTAGAATATAACACATTTACAATAATTAAATTTTTACAATAATTCTCTAAATTAACACACCAATGCTATGACAACTCTAAAATTACTCTCACTTTTGTTGCTTTCTGTAATGTTCAGTTTTGGAAAAGATATTCCAAATAAAAAACAAAAACCAATTATCAATGGATCAGTTATTACAAACAATCAATTTCCTTATCAAGTCTTAATCTTAGGTGGAAATGATGGTGGTGGTACTATTCTGAATAAAAGATGGATACTTACAGCAGCTCATTTATTTGATAATACATCAGGTAGCTCTTTACAATTATATGCAGGCGTAACCAGTAGAAACCCTAATAATTTAGCCTCTGGTCAGAACAGAATTTACAAAAGGCATAAACGCCATCCCAGCTACGCATATGTAAGTAGTTCTACCAGCCCCGATAATGATTTAGCTTTAATAGAAGTAACTCAGCCTTTTGATTTTAATAGCAATGTAGAAGCCGTAAAGTTGGCGAGTTCTACCAATCAAGGGCTTTGGGATATTGGTCAGCTACCGCAAGTCTCTGGATTTGGGCGAACTTCCAGTACGAGTAATGCTTTATCAGATGAGCTTCGTGTAACAAGCGTACAGGTTACTAATGTTGATAATACCTACAACAAAATTAGAGCAGGCGGAAATAATCCTACAAGTAATGGTGGTAATGATTCTTGTCAAGGAGATAGTGGTGGACCGCTTAGTGCTAACGGTTTGTTTCCTAATAATATTCAGCTTGGCATAGTAAGTGCAGGAGGAGAATGTGGAACGGTGGGAGTTTATATGATGGTATCTAAATACTTAGACTGGATAACAGAAACACTGCATAAATTTGGTACACCTGATTTGGTATGTGGAAATACAACCTTTGAAAATTTAGCGAGACTCCCAGATGGCGTTTCTTTTTATTGGAGTGCGTCTCCTTCAAATTTGTTTTCTACTACTTCGAGTACTGCTACCTCTTTCACTACTTCTAATAATACAGATACTAATGACTCAGGAATAGGAACTGTTACTTTGACTGTAACAACACCTGATGGCACTTTTACTCACACCAAACAAGTTTGGGTTGGCAAGCCGGCAAGTGTCAATATTGTAACAGACGGGACATTTACCATTAACGGAAGTAATACCACCATCTGCCGTACTTTTGTGTATTGCATGACCTCTGATGCCAATATTTCTTTGAATGGAGAACCAATACCTTTGAATACGGCAAGTAAGTTTTCTTATGGAGGATGGCCCACCAATAATTCTTTTTTGAATACTTCTAATTACCCCATTGATGATCATGCTTGTTTTGGAACAAACAATACGGGGAGTTATTTTTTAACAGTTTATGCTACAAATACTTGCGGGACGATAAGTAAAAATATCATTGTTCAAGTGAATAATTGTGGATATAGGGTTTTTCCAAACCCTGCCCAAACAACGGTAGCGGTTGAATTTGAAGAACCTGATAAAATTGAGAGTATTCCAGATGTAATAGATTTGATAGATGAAAAAACACTTAGGAAAGTTAAAACAAAGGACGTAAAGGCTCTGAAAGAAAAAGAGAAAAATAACCCTAAGGCTTATAGAAAAATAGATTTTGATGTAGCGGATTTACCAAGAGGGACATATTATCTGAATATGGGATTTGAAAATAAGAATGGCAATAAAGTAGAACAAACAAGAATCATTTTGACGGATAAATACCAATGAGAAGATACTTTAACAGGTTTTTTCTTATTGGAATAATAGGAATAATCTTATTTGTTTGTTCTTGCTCAAAAGAAGAAGTAAATCCTTTACAACAATATTATGGGGTTTATGATTGCTATATCAGTAGTATTCCTGGTCCAGATGATAATGGTACTTTCCCACTTGGGAACGGTGGGAGGTTAGTTATTAGAGAAGCCCCCAATAGCAAGGTCAAACTTGAAATTTATGAGTTGATAACCTATCCAAATGAAAAAATTACAACACTACCAGATTGTGAAATTGTTTCCTTAGATACAACAGGAAATAAATACCGATATTTTGCTCGAATTAATACAAAAGATAAGGTTGAGATTGGGAAAGTAAGATTGTGGTCTTATGGGATTAAAGGGTCTAAGGAAAGGTTTGAGAGATTTTATATTCCGATGGATTTTATGATTGAACCAAACCGTAGAATAGTTTTTTATGCGATGAAGCGAAAGGAATGATTAGTAGTTCATTTGTTTTAAGATAAATCCCTATCAACTTAAAAGATTTTGACCAAAAACTATATTGTATAAGTCTTATAAAATGTTAATAAAAAAAAGACAGGGCAAAAGTTCTGTCTTTTTAAAATCTAACTTATTTAAACCACTAAATAAGACCGTTTTTGGCTAATGCTTCGCAAATTTGAACTGCATTTGTTGCTGCTCCTTTA
>JANPIG010000841.1:0-6249 GCA_031424875.1 Cytophagales bacterium | reverse complement strand
GTTCAGCACACCAGGGAAATTCATGACCTCCGCCAAATAGCCTACTTCGGGGTATTTTTGGAATAAATCTTCAATATCATCGGGTGTAATGGTTGCCCCTGCCGTCTCGAAAGTGGTGGCGGGTACACATGAGGGAGCTCCAAAACAGAATTTAAAGGGCGTTTGTCGAGCGTTTTCTATCATATATTCTACGCCCATTTTGCCCAAAACATTTCCAATTTCATGCGGGTCAGATACCGTAGCTACCGTGCCATGCACAACCGCCAAGCGAGCAAACTGCACGGGTGTGAGCATGGAACTCTCCACGTGGACGTGTGCATCTACAAAACCAGGGAGAATATAAGGAGATAGGAGACGGGAGACGGGAGATAGGATGCTTATTTTTTTGATAATTCCCCCCTCAATTTCTATGGTTCCGTACTGAATTTTCTTTTCAAAAATATTGATGATATTGCCTGAGATTTTCAATGTTTTATTGGTTTGCTAAATTCTTTTTTGGTCAATTTAAACCCTACCGTTCAATAATTCAACAAATCAACAACTAATTTCTTGCGGATATTTTATGTAAATTTGAATTCATTTCCAAACTAACCCACCCAAAACAATCGCTAATACTTGATTGGTATTTCCCTAATTTATTGACAATTAGCTCCTTATGAGTAAAATCATGAAGGCTTAACTCGTATTTTCTAATTTTTATTATAATCACCCTTTTCCCAATTATTCATTTAATTTTTTATTCATTATGAAAAAAGTATCGTATTTGTTTCTTGCTTTAATAGTGGCGTTTGTTACCTCTTGTGGAATTACGCCAGAAATTCAACCAGTACCCGAAGATTTAAGTTTGCCCGTAGCAGATGGCAATTTAGACATCGCCTTTTCTGATTCTCTTACCAACAAAAATGGTAGCGTAGTAGCTGCCAGTGGTGATGATGTGAACGTTTCATTGATTATTAAAAAGACTGCCACCAGCGATAAACCCAGAATTGCCCGTGTTTTTATTGCCACACAACCAAATTATAGAGGAAAGTTGGATGCTCCTTTGTTTGAAATCAAATTGAAAAATATTGATGAACAAACCCAAACCATCAATTATACCGTTTCGCAAACTTCGGGAAAGGTCTATATTCATTTTGATGTATATGACAATAAGGATAAAGTTACTCGTAAAACCCTGATTGTTAATGTATCAGCTGATGCACAGATTGCTTCTTGGCAAAATATTACCTTAGGAGCTCAAAACAATGCGGCAGCTTCAAGATTGGCTTCGGCAACTGGAGACCTCTATAAAGTGTGTGATTTGGACTCGAACATCAGATATGTAGATATTACCTATGCCGCCATCGGTACACCTACGGCAAAGCCTACATTTTTGTCAAATCCACGTCGTCCATTGTTAGGGTTATCAACTACTATTCCAACCTCAAATCCTATTTGCGGAGGTGGAAGTACCGCTGGTGGAACAGCCACTTACTTTGTAGCAGCTCCTGCAACGGTGGACTTTGCGACCGTAAATGATGCTACTTTGGGTGGCCTAACCGTCCCAACAACTGCTCAAGACATTGTGGCAGAGGTTGGCAAAACGTATGCTTTTGTGAATGGAAGAAATAAAAAAGGCTTGATAAAAGTAACAAAAATCACGGCTGGCACAACAGACTTCAACGGTTCGATAACTTTTGATGTGAAGGTGCAGAAGTAATTTTTTTTACTGTAAGTATGAACAGCCAAATCTTTGCGGGTTTGGCTGTTTTTTTTATTTTAGAATTTTATTTGATATGAAAAATATGGAAGAATTGGTAATAGACTTTGTTGTTTTATACTCAACTGTGTACCTCTAATCAAACCATCAATTTCTAAATAATTAGGATTTTTACGATTATAGACATTATAAACTCCTAAATTCCAAGCGGCATCTCTTTGTCGCTTTTTCGTTTTAAAACTATATGATGCTCCAATGTCCAAACGATGAAAATCTGAAATTCGAGCATTGTTTCTTCCTGAGTAATAGAGTTTTACATTTCCATCCGCACCAACGTATGCACCCTCTGGAAGTGTAACAGGATAGCCACTCTGATAAACGAAACTACTGGTAAAAGCCCATTTTGACGTTAATTGATAGTTCATTACAATTGCAACGTTATGTCTTCTGTCGTAACGGGCATAATACCATTCCCCCTTATTAATCTCAGGACTCTGACGTTGGCTTACGGCATGGGTGTATGACAACCAGCCATTTAGTTTACCATATTTTTTCTGAATCATGAACTCTGCACCATAAGCAAGACCTTGCACATTTTTTACAATAATATCTTGCCAATTAGAATTATATTCTGTAACAACATCTGCACCTTGCTGATAATCAATAAGTTGTGTAAATTTTTTCTGATATGTTTCTACTGATAATTCCCATTGACTATCTTTTCCAAATGATAAATAATAGCCTGCATCAATTTGTATAGCTCTTGACGGTGGAACTTGTTCAGTGGAAGTTACCCAAATATCATTCGGAATTCCAATACCATTTGAGGTTAGTTGATGTAAATATTGTTGCATTTGGGTATAGCCGAATTTTAAACCATGATTTTGATTGATTGAAATTTTGGCGGATATTCTTGGCTCAAAATTGGTGTATGATGCACCATTGACTGATAAGTTTGAAATCCTTCCTCCAATATTAAATTTTAGGAAAGAAAGCGGATTTATCTCGTTCTCAAGAAATAAAGCACTTTCTTGTGAGTATATCTTTACATTTTGATTAAATGAAACGTCTTGTTCTACATTATCTTTTGTAATTTCTAATTGCCCAGGAGATATTAAATGAAAGGTATGTTCTAAGCCAACTCTTTGCGTAAATGAGGGAGAATAAGTATATTCCAAAGAAGTTTTTAAACCAATATCTCTAATTGAATTTGATAGGACATAAGAATTTTTAATTTTTTCATCTTTTTGAGTTGAAATACTTTCTCCCGAAATCTGATATTTGAAACTACTATAAACTATGGTAGCCTTTCCAAAAAGTTTACTATTGAAAGCTTTATTATATCGAAGTGATGCCGTTGTACTTCCCCAATTCAATGTTGAAATATTAGTATTTCCGTATCGTTGTGTAACGTTTTTGTAATAATCATAATTTGAATAAAAACTAAAAAACACCTGACTATTGTTATCAAATTTATGATTAACCTTTGCGTTAAAATCATAAAACCACAAACTCGGAACTCCATCAACGTCTGCACCTGTGGCTGTTTTGATATGCGTTGGTAATTGCAGTAAAAGCGTATTCATCAATCGGCCTGCCACTAAATAGGATGATTTATTTTTTTTGATTGGACCTTCTTTCAAAAATCTTGAGCTAAGAATTCCCAAAGATAATTCTCCTTTTTTTATTTCATTATTTCCTTCTTTCATCGTAATATCCAACACCGAAGCCAAGCGACCTCCGAACCGAGAAGGAAATCCGCCTTTATAAACATCAATATTTTTGATGGCATCTGGATTAAAAACTGATAAATATCCAAAAGCGTGTGAGGTATTATACATGGGAGCTTCATCCAGAAGAATTAAATTTTGGTCTGGGCTACTTCCCCTTACATTTATGCCAGCACTGCCTTCCTGCCCTGATGAAATGCCTGGTGTCATTGTTAAGGCTTTCAATAAATCCATTTCTCCCAAAACCATAGGAATTTTTTTGAGTTGTTGAATAGGTACACTAATAAAACCAACGGGCTTATCTTCATCTTTCTTTTCACTTTTGACGATAACTTCATTTAACTGAATAGATTGCAGTTTAATTGATAGGACGGTGTCTTTTGTAAAGTCTTTTTTAAGAACAAATGGTGCATAACCCGAATAACTGAATTTTATTTCATGATTACCTTCTGGAATAGTTAGAGAGAAATATCCGTATTGATTTGTCTGGGTATTTTTGCCTTCATTTATTAAAACAATATTGGCATTAATTAATGCTTCATTGCTACCTGCTTCCATAACTCTACCAGATAAAGTTATTTTTTGAGCATTAAGAAGCAAAGGAAAACAGAAAAGTATGAAGAAAAAGAGACGTATCATTTTGAGAAGATTGAGAGATTATTTGATAGTAAATACTTTGTAAGTAACATTATAGCCAATGATTACACCAATTCCTCCTTTGATGTTACTATAAGTCGGATATGGTTCAGTAAGTGCTGCTTGGAAGCCTTCAACTATTCTTGTAGTCCTTGATAATTCTATTCCTTCTTGAGAAGTTGCAGTAATGGTGAAAACTAAAGTAGTACTCCCTTTATTAAGTGGTCCTGTGACAAATCCTACCTGTTTATTCTCAGTATCAATACATTTACTCAAATAAGCCGTTCTACCTCTATAATTTAATTTCCCTATATTACCATTTTCTATATCCACATCTGCACAATATGATTCAAACAGACATGGGGATTTTACAAAAGTTATTGTCCCCAAATCTACATTTTCACCGAGACGTTGGTATTTTTTGCTACTTCTATCATAACTTAAAAATTCAATACCATAGCCAGCAACATTGTAATCTCTTTTAAAGGTAAGTGTTGTTAAAGCAGGATTTTTTGTTGCTCCATTTATAGGATTTACTGGTGATTTTTCTAAATAGTTTATATCCATTATTATTACATCGGGAGGTATTAGAACAGGTTCAGATTCAATTGAGTTTATACCTTGCACAGATGCTTTAATAACATACTTTGTATTAGGTTTGATGATATAAGTAGTATTTTGATAAAGGGTATCTTTCAATAATAATTTTCCAACAGATTTCCCATTCTCAAATAATTCAACGTTGGCATTACGATAGAATGTTTCTTGTGGTCGTGGGGCGGTTGCTCCCCATAACTTTCCTACGTAAATTTTTGGAGACTGATTGGCTATTAAATTAGCTTGCATGACGATAAGTGGCTCTTTAATAGTGGTTATTTCAAAATTATCAAGATTTTGACAACTGAATAAGAAGAAAGAGGATAGTAAGATACGCATTCTGAATAATTGAAAATAATAAAATATAAAGAAAAGTAACAGTATCATTTCGATAAAATTTAGAAAATCAATCAATTGATATTAAGCACTTTGTAGGTAACATTATAGCCAATAACAATCCCAATTCCTCCTTTCACGTTACTGTAAGTTGGATATGGTTCAGTAAGTGCCGCTTGAAAACCTTCAACTATCCTTGTGGTTCTGGATAATTCTACTCCTTCTTGGGATGTGGCAGTTAGAATAGCAATGACACGAGCATTTTGTTGAAAACCTGACCCTGTAATAAACCTCACTTGTTTATTTTCAGTATCTATACATTTACGTAGGTAAGCTGTTCTACCTCTGTAAATGAAGTCCCCCCCTACATTCCCATCTACATCAACATTTGCACTAAATGAACTAAATAAGCAGGGAGATTTTACAAAAGTCAAAGTACCCAAATCTATATTTTCACCAAGGCTGAAATATCTTTTACTATTTTTATCATAATTTAATAATTGAACACTATAGCCCGCAACACTATCATCTTTTTTAAATGTAAGTGTTATTAAAGAAGGATTTCGGATCGTATTATTTGTGGAATTTATTGGCGATTTTTCTAAATAGGTTACATCCGTTATGATTCCATCCACAGGAATTAAAACAGGTTCGGATTCAACGGGTTTTATCTCTTGCACTGATGCTTTAATAACATATTCAGTATTAGGTTTAATGATATAATCAGTATTTTGATAAAGCGTATCTTTCAAAAATAATTTTCCTACTGACTTTCCATTTTCAAAAAGTTCAACATTTGCATTTCGATAGAATGTTTCAGATGGACGTGGAACAGTTGCTCCCCAAATTTTACCTACATAAATTTTCGGAGATTGCCTTGCTACCAAGTTTGCGTTCAATACAATAAGTGGCTCTTTCACAGAGTTTATCTCAAAATTATCAAGATTTTGACAACTGCAAAGAAAGAAAGACGATAGCAAAATGGCTATTTTAGATATTTGAGTTATGGAGGTCATTTTTTTGTTAAAATAGTGTCACCATGTATTGAAAGAACTATGATGACACTATGGAGTAAAATTTAACTTTCAACGAGTTATAAAGAAGTCAAAAGTTGGACTATTGTTATTATTAGGGTCTCTAATTTCTGCTCGACCAAATGAATGGCTTGCCATGTTTGTAGATGATCCTTGTGCTGTTATAACATATTCTCCCCAAGCTACAGTTGTTTCAAAGAATCCAGCTGTACCTCTA
>JANPIG010000840.1:0-1354 GCA_031424875.1 Cytophagales bacterium | reverse complement strand
CCGCCATTGCTGCGAGGAGCTTTCAGAATAAGTCCTAAACCATCACCAAAACAGAAATTAACGTCTTTCTGGTCTGTCCATGCTCGTAAACCCGTGTTCAAATCACAGTATATAGTCAGTGTGAATTCGTAGGTAAGTGAAGTAGTAGAAATCCTTTTGATAGAAATCTCACCGCCTCTCATGTGGGTAGCATAAGATTTATTAGTGGAAAATATACTTAGGCACATACCTAAGAGAATCATGTATAATAATTTTATTTTCATCTTTATTTATGGAAAACGGTGAACAGTTTTTTAGGGTAATGGGCAAACGGCTCACGAGATATGTATGCTATGTGGAAAATATTTTTAGGTTAATTATAAACAAAATTTTGAAACAGCCAGTTGAAAATTTACAAACGAAAGAGATTAAATAGGATGGTTACTATATATTACTATTGACAGTTTTTTTAACAAAATGGTTGTCTCTAAAAAGCGTCCTGTTTTCATCATAAACCATTCATCTAAATTAAGTTCTTCAAATCTATTATCAAACACTCGTTTTATTGTAAAAAAACGTAAAAAGATTATAAATAATTGCTAAAATGTAATAGATAATTTGAAAGACAAACGTTTGGATAGTAGTTTTGATGTTAGTTAAGGGTTATTAGTAAATGGTTAATGGTTATCGGTTAGTAATAGTTTATACTTGTGAATTTGTAATTTCAAGTATGAGAGCAAATCGAAAACAAGTAACTGATAACTAATAACCAGTAACCAATAACTAATAACTAAAATCATTATGTCTTGGGTAACAAAAACATTATCAAGTTCGCTGGGTCGTAAGCTCATTATGGGTGTAACGGGACTATCGTTAATTATTTTTCTTATCGTACACTGTGGAATCAATTCATTAATCTTTTTTAATGACGGAGGCGAAACTTTTAATACTGCCGCTGAATTTATGGGGACCAATTGGCTGATTCGTACTACTGAAGTAGGATTGATGTTGGGGTTTATCATTCACATTGCCGATGGATTGATGCTTTGGAGTTCAAATAGAGCAAAACGTCCAGTAAAGTATGCTATTGTGAAGACGGAAGCCAATTCAACGTGGTATTCACGCTCAATGGGGCTTTTAGGAACTTTAGTCTTAATTTTCCTAATTATTCATCTTCGTCATTTCTGGATTGTTAGCCGTTTTACAGATGAAATTACGAGTGGAAAAGAAACACTTTTTGGAGAAATGAGAGAGGTTTTTCAAAATCCTTTTGTTGTTATAGTATATGTGTTGGGATGTATTTCATTGTCATATCACTTGATGCACGGATTCCAGAGTGCTTTTCAAACAATGGGATGGAGACACCCAAAATATA
>JANPIG010000839.1:0-2542 GCA_031424875.1 Cytophagales bacterium | reverse complement strand
TTGAAGTAGCATCTGGCGAATGGACCATGTTGGATGGTGCAGATTATTGGTATCCTTTTGGAAAAAAAATGCCCAAAGCAGAACCTAATCACCCCGTTACGCAAGTGTCGTGGAATGATGCGGTAGCTTATGCAAAATGGGCAAAAAAACGATTACCCACCTACGAAGAAATGAAATGGGCAGCTATGAATGCTGATAAAAATTGGGATAAAACGTATGCGTGGGGGGATAATCTCATTGAAAATGGAAAATATAAGACCAACGTTTGGCAAGGTTCTTTTCCCTATTATTCAAAAGTTGAAGATGGTTTTCAATATACATCTCCCATTGGTTTTTATGGAAAAACGCCTTTGGGTTTAACCGATTTGGGCGGAAATGTATGGCAATGGTGTCAAGATTGGGACACTTCAACCACCGCAGATACAACTACAAAAGAAGCCGAAAAACTTGAATATGGAGGGTCTTTTCTGTGTGATAAAAGTGTTTGTCATGGCTATAAAGTAGGCAATACTTCACATTCCACTCCCGAGACCAGTCTTTGTCATTTAGGATTTAGGTGTGTGAAATCTGTAGAGAATTAATTGGAACTAAGTATTTATTGATTCAATGTTATTCCCAACGCTTTAGCACTATTTTTTATCACTAACCCCAGCCTAAAGGCGTGGGGTTAGTGATAGAAAATATGACTAAAGTCTTGCTAAATCATAAATCTTAGAATTGTATCAGTCTTTATTCTTTCATTTTTTTATTCAACTATAATATTTTGCTTCCCCCCAACCAAAGCAATTGCCTTCCCATTCCAAACAAAACGCCCTTTGATATTTTCTGGCAAAATAATTTCTCCCAAAACACCCGTTTTCCCCTTACGTTTCAAACTCACTTTTATCATGCCATTTGGGTGGGGAGTTTTTCCTTCTATATCATCTAAAATGCCCAATGCTGGCTGAATAAGCACTTCTTCAAAGCCTGGGGCATCGGGCATGATGCCGCAAACGGTTGCTAAAAAATCATAATTGGGTGATGCCGACCAAGCATGACAATCTGAACGGGTGGGTTCTCCCTGTTCCGCAAAAGTGGTCAAACCTATTCTCAACATATCTCGCCACGGCTCCAACATTTCGTGATAACGGTTTGCCATTCCTGCTTTTTTAAGGGCTTGGGTGAGGTAAAATTTGAAATAAAAAGTTGTCTGAATTAAAGATTTATCATTCAAAATTTTCTCCATCAATTCTTTCTCTTGGGCTTTGGGAACTGCATTGGCAAGGATAGCAAAAATATTGGCGTGTTGGCTGAAAACTTTCTTGTCGGGGGTGTCCGATACTTCGCCCTTTGTGGTATCAAAGCATTGTTCAAACGTTGATTTTGACAATACATCCGCTAAGGTTTTGTAATAAATGGCTTTCTCTTTTAGTCCATACGTTTCAAATAAAGCTGCCGCCTGACGCAATGTGTAGGCATATTGAAAAGAAATGATAGATGAATTTCCATTAGTTGCTCCTTCAGGAACTCCTCCGATAACTGCTTTTGAATCTACCTGCCAAGGCTTTGCCCAATCAACAAACTGCCACCAATCAAGCGGTCCCAACATATTTTTCTTGGGGTCGAGTTTTCGTTCGTACCAAGTCAATACTTTTTCAATATTGGGCAACATTGATTTGATAAATTTATCGTCTTTTCGGTGCATCCAATAATCATAATTCATGGATACCCAAAACAATGAAAATGTTGGAATAATTTGTACAACGTTGGACGGATAGCGACTTTGGGTTAGTCCTTCGGCAGTTGTAGAGTTGTCAAAATCTGTGATAGCCTTTCGCATCAACCTGTCGTCACCCGAAACGTATAGACTTATGAGGGCTTGAATGCGAGTATCGCCCGTGTATTGAAGTTGCTCGTAATAAGGGCAATCAAAATACGTTTCTCCTCCGCAAAGTCGGGCGGTTTGCCAGCCAACTTTCCAAATATCCGTCATAGATTTATCCTGCGAACTCGAAAATGAGGCTTTTTCTTCAAAAGGATAGCCAGTTTTCAAGCCATAAAAAGAATTAATAATCAAGGGTTGTTCTTTGGTTTCGATTTCTAATTCGATATAACGGAAAGTTCTGAACCACAGCGGTTTAAAGGTTCTTTTTACTGCCCCATCTGGTCTGAAAATATCCTGATTACCCATGATTTTTCTGCCCGTTATTTCATTTCGATTACCTTTCTGACGCTTTTCATCCATCAAAGCCTCGGCATAAGTAAATTGAATAGAAGAGCCTTTGCCGCCCGAAACCGTCATTTCTGGATAAGCAACCGTTTCAAAAGTTTGGTCTAATAAAATGGTCGTTTTAGTATTGGAGGGAATCGTTAAAGTACCTGAACCTTTCAAAAATTTATCGGTCAAATCTGCATCGGCAAAGCCCGTAAATCTGCGAATTTCTTTGATGGGCTGATAAATTTCTTCCATCTGCGGAATCGTTCGAGGGACTAAATACCAACTCGCCCCTGACCCTGTACCCGTTGGAAATCCTCTTTCCAAAACCATTGCTTTTTCCCAAGC
>JANPIG010000838.1:0-7181 GCA_031424875.1 Cytophagales bacterium | reverse complement strand
TGATTCCCTTGCGGACGTGGTTGTTGTTGAGGCGTTTGTCCTTCCACATTTCCATTCCCTTGAGGACGTGGCTGCTGTGGTGTTTGATTACCTTGTGGTGGTCTCTGTCCTTGGTTCTGTTGCGGTTTTTGTCCTTGCCCTTGCGGAGGTCTTTGATTCAGGTTATTTCCCTTCGGATTCGGGTTATTTCCTTGATTCACAGGCTTTTCCACAGGGTTCTGAGGTTTTATTTCTGCCTTAAAATCCTTACGTTCTGGTCTCTGTTCTTTTTTGAAATCTTTTCTTTCTGGGCGAACAAATTCCTTTTTCTCACTCTTAAAATCTGGACGTTCTGCTTTAGGTTTATCAAATTTCTTTTTAGCATTACCGCCGTATTTTCTATCCATTTGAGCCAAATCAGCGTTCAATGGCCCGCTTCCTTTCTCTAAATCTAATTCAATTTTTGCTGCTTCAGCTTTGTCTATCGCTTGGGGCTTGTCGCCTTTCATATTCATGGCCAAAATCTCCTGAACTCTATCCACCGTTACGGGAATCCAGTTACTTTCTTCGCCTCTATATCCAAACCACATTACTCTTTTAAAAATATCAGTTTTTTGTAAAAAAGCATCTCCCTTCAATGTTTGAAGGGGTTTTTCAATGGTCGGAATATCTTTTAGAGCATCCATATAGGTCTCCAATTCATAATTCAGACAGCATTTCAACCGTCCACATTGTCCAGAAAGTTTAACAGGATTTAAGGAAAGGTTTTGATAACGAGCCGCAGACGTAGTTACATTTTTGAAGTCAGTAAGCCAAGTTGAACAGCATAATTCACGCCCACAAACGCCTATTCCACCAACACGGGCTGCCTCTTGACGAAGCGAAATTTGCTTCATCTCAATTCTTACCTTAAACTCACTCGCCAATGCTTTAATGAGTTCACGAAAATCTACACGGTCGTCGGAAGAATAATAAAAAATGGCTTTGGTGTTATCCGATTGAAACTCCACATCCGAGAGTTTCATGTTCAATTTCAATTCCTTAATAATTTCACGAGTGCGATACATCGTCGGATAATCACGAGCAACGGCTTGTTCATGCTTTTCAAGGTCTTTATCATTAGCTTTGCGATAAATTCCTTTTACTTCATCGTTGTCTTTGACGTTCTTTTTGAGCATTTGCAAACGTACTAATTCACCTTGCAAAGACACAAAGCCCAAGTGATGTCCACTCGGGACATCCACAATCACGGGGTCGCCCGCATAGAGTTCTATTTGATTAGTGTTGCGAAAAAACTCCTTGCGACCACCTTTAAATTTTACTTCAACAATGTTGAATTTACTGAAAGTAGGCACGTCCATATTCGACAACCAGTCAAACACATTCATTTTGTTGCAGCCGCCAGTGCCACAAGCACCATTGTTCTGACAACCCCCTACTTTTCCATCTTTTTTATTTTTAGTTCCACAGCTACCTGAAGAACACGATTTACATCCCATAATTTTTATATATTTTATTATTCTTGGGTAAGGAGTAATTCTATTTCTGTTTGTAAAGTGGGAAGGTGTTTAATAACAACAGCCCAAACTATTTCATCAGAAACAGAATCGTAACCGTGAATAATTCTATTTCTTAAATCTACGATTTTTCTTGAATTAGATATTAAAATTGAATCATCAGTTTTCAATACTCTATTCATTGCCTCTCCAATAATTTCAACATTTCGTTCAACAGCCCTTTTTGTTCTAATATCAGCTTGATACGTACTAAATTCCTTTGGAATATCTTGAAAGAAACTCTCAATTTCCATGATTGCATTTAAGATGTCATAGAGCCAAGTCTTAATATCATTGTTCATAGATAATTTGCCTTTGTTTATTTAAAGATTCTCTAAAATAAGGGTTTCTGATAGCTTTTTCCTCTAAAAGGTCAATGGGTCTTTTTACTAAATCTTGTAATAAAAACTTAAAATCAAAGTAATTATCTGCATAATCTTCAACGACCATATTCATAAAATCTACTACTAAATCAAAATCACTTTTTTCATTAAATCTATCTGTCAAAACTGACCCAAAAGCATATAACAACTTGACCTTGTGCGTTTTACAAAGTTGAATTATCTCTGGCGTATATTGTTCGAGTTGATTCATCAATACCTTATTTAGACAGATATTTTCTATATTCCTTTATAATATCTTCCTTTTTTTCTTCGGGGAAATCATTTTTATAAAATCTTTTAAAAATCTCAATTTTCAAATCAATTGCTGAGATTTTAGGGTTTTCTGTAATAATACTATCTTCAAGATTTTTTTTGTAATCATCAACTATTTGCATGGTCAATTTATTGTTCTATTGTCTTTTCAAATAACTAATAACCAATCCCCAATAACTAATACCTAAGCACATCCAATCCAATATCTTTCCGATAATATTTTCCTTCAAAAAGCACATCATGGGCAGCTTTTTGAGATTTTTGGATGGCTCTTTCTAAGGTATTTGACATTCCTGTCAATGCCATAACTCGTCCTCCATTAGTAATAACTAAATTACCTTCTAATTTTGTTCCTGCATGAAAAATCATAGCATCTTTAACGGTTTCATATCCTACAATAACATCACCTTTTCTGTAATCGCCTGGATAACCACCTGCTACAACGACCGTGGTAACAGCGTGTTGTTTGCTTACCGTAAATTCTGCTTCGTGCAGTTCTCCTTTGGCAGTTGCAATCATCAGTGAAAGTATATCTGACTCAACCCTTGGTAAAACTACTTCCGTTTCAGGGTCGCCCATACGAGCATTGTATTCAATCACTTGAGGTTCTCCTTCATGGTTCATCAGCCCTATAAAAATGAAACCATTATAGTTGATTCCTTCTTTTTTCAAACCTTCTATTGTTGGAATAATTATCTCATTTTCAACGGATTGCATAAATTTTTCGTTGGCAAATGGTACTGGTGAAACGGCTCCCATTCCGCCTGTATTTAAACCTGTATCACCTTCACCAATGCGTTTATAGTCTTTTGCTTCGGGTAATATTTTATAGGAATTACCATCGGTCAAAACAAAAACTGATAATTCTATTCCTGTTAAAAATTCTTCAATAACTACTTTACTACTGGCATCGCCAAATTTGGCATCCACCAACATTTCAGTTAAAGCAACTTTAGCTTCATCGAGTGTAAGGGCAATGATTACTCCTTTGCCTGCTGCCAAACCATCGGCTTTCAAAACGATTGGAAGTTTCTGATTATCAAGGTACTGCAAGCCTGCTTCAAGGGTATCTTTAGTAAAAGTTTCTGATTTTGCTGTTGGAATTCCATATTTCACCATGAAGTTTTTGGAGAAATCTTTAGACCCTTCCAACATTGCTCCTTTGGAATCTGGACCAACCATTAACACATTTTGCAAATCTTCTCTTGATTGAAAATAATCTCTAATACCTTTCACCAAAGGTTCTTCTGGACCAACAATTACAAGTTCAATCTCATGGGTCAAAACGGCTTCAGCAATTTTCTCAAAATCATTATAGCCAAACGGTAAATTAACGGCAACTTGTGCTGTCCCCGCATTACCTGGAGCAACGAATAATTTATCACAAAGGGGGCTTTGGGCTATTCTCCATGCAAAAGCGTGTTCACGTCCACCCGAACCTAATATTAGTGTATTCATTTATTTTTAATTAACTGTTGGCTTTCAGTGATCAGCTTTTAGCATTCAAATTTAATAAAACATCCCTAAGGCTGATTATATAAAGCTGAATGCCAACAGCCGAAAGCTGATAGCCACTATTTAATTCGCTACTTCACTCAAAAATTTAATTCTCATCAATCTCAATTCTTCTTCCGTAATGTCATCAATATTACATGTGTCCAAGGCTGTAGCGATATTATCAGTGGTTGATTCCATGAAATACTCATAGATTTCTTCTTGCTTATCTGGTTCAATAACTTGGTTGATGTAATAGTCGAGGTTTAGCTTGGTGCCTGAATAACAAATATGCTCAATTTCTTCGATAATATCTGCCATTGAAAGTTCCTTTTGCTCGGCAATGATATCTAAATCAATCTTTCTATCTACTTGTTGAATGATATGAATCTTGATTTTTGACTTATTTACTGCTGATTTTACCACAACCTCCGTTGCCGTTTCGATTTCATTATCTTCAACGTACTTTTTAATAGCATCAATGAAGGCTTTTCCAAATTTCACTACCTTGCCCATACCCACACCATTGATTTGAGCCATCTCATCTTTGGTAGTCGGATAGGTTGTTGCCATTTCTTCCAAAGATGGATCTTGGAAAATCACATAAGGAGGCAAGTTTTTATCTTTGGCAAGTTTCTTACGAATATTCTTTAACAGTTCAAAAAGTGCTACATCATAAGAACCTGCACTGCTGGCTGCCTCCTTTTCTTCGTCTTCTTCTATCTTTTCATTTTCATAATCATGGTCTTTTGAAAGAGTAAGCGGATAAGAATCATTCATGTAACTACGCCCCTTCTCCGATACTTTCAAAACACCATAATTATCAACATCTTTTTCTAAATAGCCCAAGATAGCAATCTGACGCACCATTGAAACGCACTGTTCAATGGGCTCAGGTTCGGTATTACTCTTTCTACTTTTGGGTTTGGGAGTTTTTTTAGCTTTCGCTTTCGGAATTGGATTTCCATCCTCATCTTCTTCATCCGAAAATTCTGGCTCATCATCGTCATCCTCATCATCGTCATCTTCGTCCTCAGAATTCAACTTGAAGAAAGGTTTTGCTTTGCCAAAAGTTTCAATGGTCTGATGGTCATTATTGCCTACTGATTGACTTTTATAACCCATCAAAATATCCGCAATATACTGAGCATCAAAGGCTTCACCTGTCAATTCAACCGTTTTTATAGCTAATCCTACTGCTTCTTCTGCTTTGTATTTTGGCGTTGGTTTGTTGCAATTATCACAAAAACCACAATCTTTTTCAACATATTCACCAAAATAATTCAACAATTGGCGACGGCGACAGGTACCTAAATTGGCATAATGCACCATTTCATGCAACAGCAATCGTGCAGTATCTCGCTCTACATGGGTTTTGTCTTTATTAAATTTATCTAACTTTGTGATGTCTTCTTTGGCATAAAACATGATGCACGTTCCTTCCAAACCATCACGACCTGCCCGGCCTGTTTCTTGATAATAGCCTTCCAACGATTTAGGGGCATCGTAGTGAATCACGAAGCGGACATCGGGTTTATCAATGCCCATTCCGAAGGCAATAGTGGCTACCATTACTTCGGTTTCTTCATTCAAAAACGATTCCTGATTTGCCATTCGCACGTCTGGGTCTAAGCCAGCGTGATATGGAAGAGCTTTTACACCATTGACATTCAGCAAATTAGCAATTTCTTCAACCTTCTTGCGACTTAAACAATAGATAATTCCTGCTTTGCCATGATTAGTTTTGATGTACTTAATGATTGCCTTGTCGGTATCATCTCGTTTCGCCCGAATTTCGTAATAAAGATTTTTACGATTGAAAGAAGTTTTGAATAAATGGGCATCTTCCATATTCAAATTCTTCTGAATATCCTGCTGAACTTTAGGCGTTGCCGTTGCCGTGAGGGCAATAATGGGAAGATCTTTATTGAGGCTTTCAACGATGCTTCTGATTCGGCGGTATTCTGGACGGAAATCATGTCCCCATTCTGATATACAGTGGGCTTCATCAATGGCTACAAATGATAGCTTTGCTTGTTTCAAAAATTCCAGATTGGATTCCTTCGTCAATGATTCGGGAGCAATGTATAGCAATTTCACCTCTCCTTTAATAACCGACTGCTTGACTTTCGTCATCTCAGCACGATTTAATGAAGAGTTCAAAAACTGGGCATTGATGCCAAAAGCATTCATTTGGTCCACCTGATTTTTCATCAAAGCAATCAGGGGCGAAATCACAATAGCTGTGCCTTCCATGGCAATGGCAGGCATTTGATAGCAAAGCGATTTCCCTGCTCCAGTAGGCATGATGACAAAGGTATTTTTGCCCGCAAGGATATTCTTAATAATGTCTTCTTGTTCACCACGGAACTGTGAAAAACCAAAGGTCTCTTTGAGTTTTTCTTTTAACAAATCGGCGGTTTCTTGGGTAACACTCATATTGTTCTAAATATAATTGAGGTTTTGGAAATAGTTTGGTGGTTGATTTTGGTAATTGGTGATTAGTTTCATCATCTTGGTCAGCCTACACATCTCAGTAGGAAAATGACCACGGCGGGAAAAAATCTTTAACACTTATAACTCTTTAACTTTCTAACTCTTACACTCTGAAACTTCACAAACTTGATTAATTCTTATCTTTGCAAAAAATCGTCCAAAATTTGTTCATTCAAAACGAATCTTAAATTGAAATTAATAAAAAATATTCAATCAACTGCAAAAAAAGTTTTAGAGGAAGAAGCAAATGCTATCCTAAAAATTATTCCATTGATTGATTCTGAATTTGAAAACTGTGTAAATCACCTACTTAGCTCACAGGGTCGCTTGGTGGTTACGGGTGTTGGTAAATCTGCAATTATTGCTCAAAAAATAGTGGCTACTTTGAATTCTACGGGAACGCCCTCTTTATTTATGCACGCCGCTGATGCTATTCACGGCGACTTGGGGATGATTCAACAGGGCGATACCGTGATGTGTATTTCGAGGTCGGGAGACACGCCCGAAATCAAAGTTTTAGTACCACTTATCAAAAGAACTTATGTAAAGTTAATTGCGATGGTGTCTAATCCCAATTCTTATCTCGGAAAAAATGCAGATTTTTTACTTCATGCCCTTGCCGAAAAGGAAGCTGACCCCTTGAATCTTGCTCCAACTACCAGTACAACGGTTGCTTTGGCATTGGGTGATGCCTTGGCGGTTTGTCTTTTGGAGTATCGTGGATTTAGTAGTAAAGATTTTGCCAAATATCACCCTGGCGGCGCTTTGGGCAAGAAATTGTATCTGAAAGTATCGGATATTTATCCAAATCATGAACTGCCCATTGTGCATACACATACGAGCGTGAAGGAGGCAATTTTAGAAATTAGTTCCAAAAGATTAGGAGCTACTGCAGTACTAAATGAAAAACAAGAATTAGCAGGAATTATTACGGATGGAGATGTGCGGAGAATGTTGAATACTCATGATTCTTTTACGGGTTTGACCGCAAAAGATATTA
>JANPIG010000837.1:0-1370 GCA_031424875.1 Cytophagales bacterium | reverse complement strand
ATTTCAAACATTTTGCTAAACCTTGTTCTACTTGTTGTGTGGTGAAAGTTTTACCCTCTTGAACAGCTTTCCTGCCTTATTCTATTTTTTGCAAAATAATGTGTCTTTCCATTAATTCATCAATATAAAATTCTTCTGACATTGTTTGTAATGTGTATGTTTTTATACTCATAGTCTAAATTTTATTTTTTAGTAAAAATAAGCACGTTCCCTACACAAAAAAGCTTTTAAGTTTATATATCACAAATGATAAAATTATACCCCAAAACACCGCAAGAACCAACATGGAAAAAATAATCTTGGGAATCGGTACTTTGAAAGAAAGAGCCATTAAAGTGCCACCAATGGGTGTAAAAAGTAGTGGTGTAAAGAAGGCAATGCCCCAAATACCTAATTTTTTCCAAATTTTTACCGCAAATCGAGAACGCTTGGAAAATAAAGTTACTTTCTTAGTTCGGTATTTTGCTATTAAACGCTGAACCTGTTCGCCCAAAAAAGAAACTATAATAACTGCCGACATCATACCGACAATAGAACACACGGCGGTCTCCCACCAAGTAAGATTTAATAATAATCCCGCAATTGGTCCGTTAAAAAATTTTATAGTTGTAGCAACTATGACTGTAAAATATTTTCCAAATGGCATGATTTTAGGGGCTAAATTATTGTTATCTTGCGAAGATTTTTATCGCAGGGCTTTGCCCAAACCCTTTTGAAATTATGTTAAAAAATATACTATTCCTTACATTAATACTCTGTTTGTCAAATATTTATCTCTCTAAGTGTCAGAGTGTTTTTGCTCCTTTGAACGAAGACTACTATCATTTAATTGACCGTTACGAAATAAAACGAGGAAAGTTCTCAGAAGGTTTCCATACTACGGTAAAACCTTACACTCGCAAAGGTATTGTTCAATTGGCAGATAGTGTTTGGGCAGACAATTCTATTTATTTGTCAACGCAAGATAAATTTAATCTTGAATATTTGCAAAATGATAGTTGGGAATGGACGAAACCCGATACAGTCGGTAAGAGTCGCAAACCTCTTTGGAATACATTTTATTTCCGAAAAGCAGATGCCTACGGTTCTTCTAATGATGTACTTGATATACACGTAAATCCAGTATTTAACTTTGAAATAGGAATCGTAAATGGCAAAGACCAAAAGAAAACCGTATTAAATTCAAGAGGCATTGAAATCAGGGGAATGATAAATCGCAAAGTAGGATTTTATACCTTCATTACCGATAATATTGCTGTAATCCCAGACTATGTAAAGGAATATGCAGACAAATATAATCAAAACGAACTGAGAACTGCGGGTAGATTACCTGGAATGCCTGGTGAGGGTTTAGTAAAAGAATATCAAAA
>JANPIG010000836.1:0-4963 GCA_031424875.1 Cytophagales bacterium | reverse complement strand
GTGGTGATATGCACAACTGCTGGCGTTGCTTTTTCTGCGGCATACGTAAAATCCCCAGGATTGCTTGGAGCAGTCGGCGAGGTATCCGAAACCAAACGAGTAAAAGCAGAGGGAGTATTGGTAAACACGGACTCCGAAGGTGATTTTTCCAAGAACAATTTATAAGCGCCGAGCGTAGTTGCACTACTCAACGCTCCGACAATCGCAAGGGTTTTTAAATTACTTTTGATTTCCATCTTTTTTATTAATTAATAGTTTAATATTATTTTCCAGCAATTTTAGAGGCTTAGTTTCTCATTCAACAAACCCTGCTAAAACCGATTACTAATTTAACGTAAAAACTATTTATACGGTGCAATGGTTTCATTGTTTTTAACATATTTTAAGAATTTTCAAATTATTCCTCCGTAGAAGTGATATAATAATTCTTGGTGAATAACCATAAAATACTCGGAGCAAATCGTTTTAAAAATGCTCCTAGACTTTCCTTAAAGCCTGCAATAATAATTTCGTGTTTGCCTGATTTTAAGGCTTTTATCATTTTTTTTGCACAAATATTTACTGGAATCCCTTTGGCTTGATTTACGTCCATTTTACCGTAAGCATTCCCATCTTTACCAATGGCACTCAATGAAATAGGCGTATTGATATAACCTGGACAGACCACAGTTACCTGCACACCATCTCGCCAAACTTCTCCTCGCAATCCATCAAAAAAACCTTGTAGAGCATGTTTCGAGGCACAATAGATCGTCCTGTAGGGTGTTCCAATTTTTCCACTAACACTACTGGTTACTAAAAATGAACCTGATTTCTTTTTGATAAAATGTGGCAAAACTACCCTTGTTAAAGCCACAACGCTGGTAAAATTTGTGTCCATCAATCGCTGGGCATCTTGGTCAGACATTTCTGAAAATAAAGTCCGCTGGCTAATTCCCGCATTATGCACCATCACATCCACCCCTCCAAAACGAGTAATAATTTGCTGAAATTTATCTACAAAAGAATCCATTTCTTGCATATCCATCGGCAAGATAAATACTTGATTATCAGGTAAATTTGCAAATTTTTTCACTCGTAATAATTCACTTTCTCTACGGGCGGAAAGCACCAATTTTGCTCCCTCTCGGGCAAATTGTATGGTCAATTCTTCACCAATGCCCGAAGATGCTCCCGTAATCCAGATTACTTTATCTTTCAAATTTTTCATGAAATTTTGTGGTTTAATTTACATGAAATTACAGGAAGAGATTTACTGAAACAAATATTTTAGAAATGAATTATATTATGAATTTGGATTGCCTACTTTTATTCATTATTGTATTTTTAACCTTCAAAATAATGGTAAAAATTAAATACCTATTGTCGCTAAAATTTTACTTTTTGTCGCTAATGTTTTATGGATTTGCACGATTTTTATTTTAAATTCGTTATTTACATAACCCTTTTTATGGTTAATATTTAATAATTATCTCAATCAATCATTAAATCATCGAATTTAAAGTATGAAAAAAATCATTTTGTTTGCTTCGTCAATTATTATTATGTCGTCGTGTGTGAGTAAGAAAAAATTAGCACAAGCTCAAGAAGAATATTCGACGTACAAAGCTGCTTCAGAAAATAGCCTTGCAAAAGCCCGAACCGATCTTCGAGATTGCGATAGATCAAAGGTTGAGATGGAATCGAGTTTAAGGACTAAAGAAGCTGAATCAGAGGCTAAAGCAAAGCAGGTTAAGGCATTAGAAGACCAAGTAGATTATCTAAAGAAGACTAATACTAACCTTTTGGATAGGATGTCTGACCTTTCAATTGTGAGTAAATCTGGGGCAGAAAGTATCAGAAAATCTTTGGAAACGCTTAATGATCAAAGCAAATATATCAAAGATTTGAACTCTTCTGTTCAGCGCAAAGATTCTCTAAATTTAGCTTTAGTAATGACGCTGAAACGTTCATTAGCAGATGTTAACGATGATGATGTAACGGTAGAAGTCAAAAAAGGTGTAGTTTATATTTCCATTTCCGACAAAATGCTTTTCCAATCGGGTAGTGCTGTAATTAATCCAAAAGCAGAAGTTGTTTTAGAGAAAGTTTCTAAAGTGGTAAATGATCATAAAGAGTTAGATATTTTGGTGGAAGGTCATACTGATAATGTACCTATTTCAACTCCTTCAATCATTGATAACTGGGATTTATCAGCCAAAAGAGCTACTTCTGTGGTTCGTTTATTGCAAAATAAATTTGGCATTGCTCCTGAGCGTATGACAGCAGGGGGTCGTTCAGAATATGCTCCCAAAGACAACAATACTACTGAAACAGGACGTAGGATGAACCGTAGAACGGAGATTATTGTAACACCAAAACTTGATCAATTCTTTCAGATGTTGGCTGGACAGAAATAGCAACCGTTTTAAATGGAAAGTCGTCCTTTTGAAGGACAACTTCCGTAATTTAAGATTCTAATATTTTTCGTAAATCGCTATTTTCACTACGTTTATAAAAAAGGCAGGTAAGAAATTAATTTTCTTACCTGCCTTTTTATTTTTCGCACGGTTTTTGAAGGGATAATGTAGCTAATGCTATATACCCATAATAATCCACGAAAAGTTTATGAATAGAATTACCGTAATTGCTTTTTGCATATTTCTTACGTCCTCCTGCGTAAGCAAAAAGAAATTCGTTGAGTTACAAAATGAATACTCCAATTTCAAAGCTACTTCACGCACCACCATCACCAAAGCCAAAAACGATTTAAAAGACCGTGATAAACTATTGTCCGTCTCTGAAGCTAACACTAAATCCAGAGATAAAGAGTTGATACTTAAGGCAAAACAAATAAAAAGTTTAGAAGAACAAACCGATATTTTAAAGAAAACCAATAACAAATTATTGGAGAAAATGACTGACCTTACCTTGATGACTAAGGCAGGAGCCGAGAACATCAGAAAATCAATGGAGGCGTTGAACGAACAAAGTCAGTATGTTGAAAGTGTCAATACCGCCCTGCAACGAAAGGATTCCCTTAATCTTAATTTTATGGTTTCCTTAAAAAGACTAATGAATGAAATTCCCGAAGAAGATTTGAACATGAAAGTTAGGAAAGGGTTGGTGTGTATTACAATTTCTGATAAAATTTTATATGCTAATAATAGTGCCACGTTGAGCCAAAAAGGTGAAAATACTATCGAGAAACTCTCCAAAGCCTTAAATGAATATCGTGACTTAGAGATTTTGGTAGAAAATCATACCGATAATACGCTCATATCTGCGGATGGTGTGAAAGATAATTGGGATATGTCTGCCCGCAGAGCCACAACCATCGTAAGGTTATTGCAAACACGTTTTGGCGTATCGCCAGAAAGGATGTTTGCAGGGGGGCGTTCAGAATATCAGCCCAAAGAATACATGGGAACAGAACCTAACAAGAAGATAAATCGGAGAACAGAAATATATGTAATGCCTCAATTAGACCAGTTTTTTCAGTCTTTTGTGTTGGGAGGGCAGGTGAAGTAATATTATGTAAATGTTTTCATGTAATACAAATATTGAGTGTTGTTAGTTTTGGAGAAATTGATACCACATCGACCCCTTTCAAGCGTTTAAGACGCTTGAAAGGGGTTATTTTATTAAAAGATTTTTGAGAATACGGAAGTCTTCCAGTAATTTTTAGAATTTAAAGCAACCTATCCATTTTATCCCTAAATTTGGATAAACACATTTCCCAAACATTAACTCATCAATCATGAAAAAACTAATTCTCTTTTTTTTCCTAATCACAAACCTTTCACTTGCCCAAACGGGTAAAGAAAAAATCTTAGTAACGGACATGACCAAGTTGAAAACCGTTGCCAACGTAGCTATCTCCCCCGATGGAAAACGTACTATTTACGCCCTCAAAACCAACGAACAAAACGATGCTGACAAATTAGATTTTGACTATCGCAGCCATCTCTGGATTACTGATTATCAAGGAGTTAAGCAATTGACTCGTGGCATGGAGAGCGTTGGTGGGGCTTCGTGGAGTGCTGACTCTAAGCAAATTACTTTTGCTCGAAATGTAAAAGGCAAATCGCAAATTTTCGTTATGCCACTTGATGGCGGTGAGGCTGTCCAATTGACTGATTTGAAATACGGCGCTAATAATCCGCAATATTCACCCGACGGCTCAAAGATTTTGTTTACCGTCAATGTTACTTTTTCAGAATTATTGAAAGATACTGTCTTGAATCCAACGAAAAAATTACCTTCATGGTCAATGGAAAAAGCGGGTTTTAAAAGCAATGATTTCTTGAAAACTGACAAGAAAATAAAGGCAAATCCAGATGGTACTTTGGAGGAAATCAGGGCGTATTTGGATAAGGATGTTGAAGACAAAAAAGCCAAAGTTTTCAGCCGCCTGAACTTCCAAGGCGAAGCCGTTCTTGAACCAGAAATGCGGTTCAATCTACTCTTTGTAATAGATGCAAAAGAAGGGGCAAAACCCATACAGATTAGCCGAAATTTCTGGTCATTTAACGGTGCTACATGGTCTGCAGATAGTAAGAAAATTTATGCCACTTGCGGGAGAGATTCCTTACAACATCCTGACCGTGAGCAAAATACAGTAATCGTCAGAATGAATACCGATGGTTCAGACCTTCGTCAATTGCTGGGAGAGAAAGGAATTTCTTACAATAATATTAGCCTTTCGCCGGATGGCAAAATGATGGTTTTTACCATGTCAAAAATTGAATGGTTGGGTTTCAATCAAACATTGATTTCTAATGCCGATGGAAGCAATATCACACCCATTGTTTTTGACCGTGCGGTGAATAATTTTGAATGGTCTGACGACTCAAAATCGGTTTATTTTGCCGCCAATTCCAACGGGGCAATTCCGATTTACCGCCTCGATGTTCAATCTAAAAAAGTAGAACGCTTATCAGATTTAGAATCAGGCATTTCGAGTTTTGATATTGCTCAAAAC
>JANPIG010000835.1:0-2010 GCA_031424875.1 Cytophagales bacterium | reverse complement strand
GACGTATGGAAATTTAGGGGAGTATTTTGAACTCACTGCTATAAAAAGTGCTGGCATTTCTATCACCCGGGCTATGTTACCCATGCTTGTAGTGGCAAGCTTAATTACGATTTTCACCTTTTGGTTTAATAATGTAGCGCTACCTTGGGCTAACCTGAAAGGGTATAGTTTGTTGTACGATATCAAAACAACTAAAACTACACTCAACATCAAAGAAGGAATCTTTTACAATGATTTGCCTGGTTACAGTATCAAGATTTCTAAGAAATATCCTGATAACAAAACGCTTAAAAACATTGTCATTTTCGATCATACCAAAAACGATGGAGACCGCCATGTAACCATTGCTGATTCTGCCTTGATGTACACTATTATGGATAAACAGTACTTAGTTTTTGAATTATTCAATGGAAATGATTACATGGAAGATGCTGATAAAACCAGCAATTCTAACCAAACAGATATGTCTTCAAATGGCTTCAGACGCAATAAAGTTGTAATGAGTTTAGCTGCTTTTGATATGCATAAAACTGAGGAAGACCAATTTGCACACCACCAGATGATGCGAGGGATAAGACAATTAACTTACGATTCAGACTCTTTAAAAAAATCTTACAAACAGATTAAGGAAAGTTTTTTTCTAACGATTCCGAATTATTTTTTATATGAAAATAAAATTATTGCGAAAGATTCCAAGGTTGGACAAATCTTATTGAAAAATAACAAAACGCATTGGATCGATTCTTTATTTATAAAAAAGAAATTGAATCCTATGAATGCCGCTTCTGAAGTAGATTTTGCAATTTCACAGGCAAACACTGTAGCCACATCCATTGATTCTAATACTACTGCCCTAAAATCAAAAGAAGAAGATTATGATAAAACCGATTTAGAGTGGCATCGTAAATTTACGAGTGCTATTGCAGTTTTCGTCATGTTTTTGATTGGGGCTCCTTTGGGAGGAATTATCAAAAAAGGAGGGTTTGGGCTACCCGTTGTTGTGGCTATTGTCTTTTTTATTCTCATGTACGTTATGACTCAACAAGGCGAAAAGGCAGCAAAAGAGAGCAGAATTATTGTACAAATTGGTGCTTGGATTTCAAATACAGTTTTGTTTTTAATTGGGTTATATTTCCTAAATAAAGCTCGTAATGATTCCAGATTATTTGAAGCTGATAATTATATTATCATTTTTAATCGTTGGAAGGAAAGAATTCTCAAATCGAAATTAGGAACTTGGCTTTTTAATAAAAAGAATTATAAACTTGCTAATGCCGATTAAAAACGGTAATTTTGCACGTTTTCATATTTTATAACAATTTAAACTGGTTGAAGATGTATTTAACTTCAGAAGTAAAACAAGGGATTTTCGAATCTCGGGGACATGAGAAGTCAAAAATTGATACTGGTTCTGCTGAGTCGCAAATAGCGTTATTCACGTTCAGAATCTCTCATTTGACAGAACATTTAAAGAAAAACAAGAAAGACCACTCTACACGTTTGGGCCTCTTGAAATTAGTAGGTAAGCGTAGAGCCTTGTTGGACCACTTGATTAAAGTTGATATTGCTCGTTACCGTACTATCATTGCTGAACTCGGCATTAGAAAATAGTATTTGGGTAGGCAGTTTTCATGACTGCCTACTTTTTATTTCTCCTCCTTGGATACCCGTTATTTCACAATTATCGTCATTCCGAAGTTCTCTATACGATAAAATAATTGAAACGAATGACGATGAAAGGAATTAACAATAATCCGACAAAATCCTTTTTATGAGTTTTGTGTTTTGTATAAAGTATTAGGTAATAAGTCCTAAGTAGTCATTTTAATCAACTGGCTTTTAGGAAATTAAATAAAGAAGCCCCATCACTTGATACTTAATACTTATATACAATTGAAAAGGTAAAAACAAAAAACATGGCTTTTAATATAATAACAAAAGAAATAATAATGCCCGATGGTAAAAAGGTTACCATTGAAACGGGCAAACTCGCAAAACAGGCGGATGGTT
>JANPIG010000834.1:0-1821 GCA_031424875.1 Cytophagales bacterium | reverse complement strand
CCCACAACACAGGCGGCAGCAACTCGCCAACTGACAAAAACTCTTATATATTATTGATATTCAACTTATTATGTTTAAAAAAAATATTTCATTCTCATAGTTGGAACTTGCTGTCGCACGTGTTGTGGGTGGATAACACCGCACAACGGCTGGCTACTTTTATTTCTTAAAAGGAAGACCAACAAAGGCATAAAAATCCTCCTACTTTTAAATCTAACCACTATCTTTACAATACAAACAGTAGCATTTTCCCACTATGGCAAAAGACGTTTATCACGATTTAGTAAAAGAGGCATTAGAAAGGGAGGGCTGGTTAGTTACCCATGATCCTTATTTCCTGTCAGTTGGAGTTGGTCGACGAAGAGTTGCGGCTGATTTTGCGGCTGAAAAATTTATCATTGCTGAGAAGAATACAGAAAAGATTTTAGTTGAAATTAAAAGCTTTATCACTTCCTCCAATATTAATGAACTTCACCACTCTGTTGGTCAGTACGATTTCTATGCCCTTTTATTAGAAGAACAAGAACCTAACCGTATTCCATTTTTAGCAATGCCCAAAGATGCTTACGACGATTTAATTCGAGAACCAATTGTACAAACATTTTTAGACCGCCATAACGTTAAACTGATTATATTTGATGTTCAAAATCCAATTATTCACGCATGGAAAAGATAGCTCAATATCAGAAAATTATCAAAAAAATTTTAGACGATTATATTCTTACGATGCAGTCTAATTTAGATGAAGAAATTTATTTGGTTGAAGACCCATATAAAATGAATTACTTGATTTACCATAATGCTTGGAAACATGATAGTCGGAGTTACGGTTGTATTCTGCACGTACGTATCAAAAACGAAAAGGTTTATATTGAATATGACGGCACAGATGAAGGTTTCGCTGATGTGTTTGCCGAATCAGGAATCCCAAGGCAAGATATAGTTTTGGCTTTTCATGCCCCAGCAAAACGTTCTTATACGGGTTTTGCGGTGGCTTAAAACTAAATCACAATGAAAGAGAAACCAATAATCAGTAAAACCTTAAAAGGTAAATTTACTAAGGTTGATAGTTTTCCTTTTTTGGAAGATGTAGAAATATTTACAAAAAAGAATGAAGAAGCGAAAGATTATTTAGCTGATATCAAACTTCCTACTGTATCAAATATGGTCTTCGTAAAAAGTGATTTATCACATCTCTTTCCAGAAGGCTACGAACCTTTTGCTGAAAAAAATGCACGTGCCAAGGAGATGCTTAGCAAAGCAAAATTCCCACAAGGATTTGGTTCAAGATAAGTTTCGAATCTTTTAATTATATTACATAAAAAAACAGGCAACTCTAAATCAGAATTGCCTGTTTTTGTTTTTGTCCTCCATCATTGCGAGCATAGCAAACCAATCTGTTAGTCCACGTGAAGAAAAATCAAACGCTGTCGCATTAATCAAACAGATTGGTTTAACGAAACTCCTATTCATGCCTCGCAATGACAAGAAATCAAATATTTTTGTAGGCACAGTACGTCCAGAGGGGTTTTTGATAAGGGTGATTTGGGGAGGGGAGAGAGTTGGGCTACTGCGGAAAAGTATTTAATTCATTTTCAATCAAATCATCCGCTAAATATTTGTAGTCTAAGTATTGAATATCATAAATCCCTGCATGAATTTGTTGGCAGAGTTTGCTATTGTAATAAAGTTTCATCGCTTCTCTATTATCAATTTGCAAACGTTCTGCTAAGTATTCAATTAGATTGATTTCTAATGATTGAATGTAAATATCTTCCAATTTTTGTGTCATTTCGCTTGTCATAGGGTGTACGATTTTAA
>JANPIG010000833.1:0-3625 GCA_031424875.1 Cytophagales bacterium | reverse complement strand
TAATTGTTTTCAATAAATACCTAAAACCTATCCTATAATCCTTAAAAAACTATACCACTTCAGCCGCTATTCCTCTACGACAAATATCGTTTCGCATAGGTGCAAGGACTTCAAAAGTACCTTTCTTTACTGAACATTTTCCTTTATAATGAATCAATAGTGTACATTGTTCAGCCTGCTCAGGTGTGTGGTCGCAAACCTCCATCAGAGATTCAATCACAAACTCAAAAGTATTTATCTCATCGTTGAATACCATGAGGTCGTATTGTTCCACGTCAATTACTTGGTCCAATACATCTACGTCTTCTTCAAATTGCTCAAAAGGTCGCATTCTTTTAATATTTTTTGGTATATTAAGTACAAGGTTATTATAATTACATAAAATGAGTAAATAACCTTATTTTTTACTACTCATGCCTCAAACTTTTTCTAAGTTAGGGGAATAATTCTCTTTTATGATAACAAATTTAACAAAAAATCTCAATTTAGATGTTAATGATCACAATCAGTTTGAGACAATTTTTGTATAAATTTTATCAATAAGGCTTTTTGCATTTAGAAATGTATATTTGTCCTTTAAATATTTCAATGAAATACCATCTTCAACCATAAAACTCATCAAACAATATGACCACAGGTTTAGCATTTGGCATCTTAGCCCTTTATTTTTTAATGCTCATTATCGTTGCCCATTTTACCTCAAAGGGTGCCGACACCAACACTTTTTTCACTGCCAACAAGCAGTCTCCTTGGTGGCTGGTTGCCATTGGTATGATTGGAACGTCTATTTCGGGCGTAACGTTCATTTCTGTGCCTGGGGCAGTTGGAGTAGATAAATTATCATATTATCAAATTATTTTGGGCAATTTAGTGGGTTATTTTGTCATTGCTTCGGTGCTTTTGCCACTCTATTATCGTCTAAATCTGATTTCAATTTATACCTATTTAGAAAAACGGTTTGGAAAATATTCCTATAAAACAGGTTCTTCATTTTTCCTTCTGGCCCGTACTTTGGGTTCAGCCGCTCGTTTATTTTTGGCGGTTGAAGTACTTCAGTTAGCTATTTTTGATGCTTGGGGTATTCCTTTTTGGATTTCTGCCATGGTTACGATTTCACTAATTTGGGTTTATACTTACAAAGGAGGCGTAAAAACCATTATCGTAACAGATACTTTGCAGACGTTTTTTTTATTGACAGCTTTGGTTATTACCATCTATTTAATTGCCACAAAATTAGATTTAGGTGTTAGTGAATTAATCTCTACTATTCAAGAAAGTAAATATTCACAAATGTTCTTTTTCGAAGATTTTTCTTACAAACATCACTTCGGAAAAGACTTTGTTGCAGGTATTTTTATCGCTATTGTAATGACAGGACTTGATCAAGATTTGATGCAAAAAAACTTAACCTGCAAGAACATCGGTGAAGCCCAAAAGAATATGTTTTGGTTTTGTTGTACTTTTGCCGTTACAACGCTACTTTTTGTGTGTTTGGGGGCTTTGTTGTACATTTATGCAGATAAAATTGGCTTTGAAATTCCTAAAAGAACCGACTTGCTTTACCCACAATTAGCCCTCGGTGGCCAGTTCGGCTTATTAGCGGCTATTACCTTTTTATTAGGAATTACAGCCGCCACTTATGCCAGTTCAGACTCTGCTTTAACGGCTCTGACTACTGCTTTTTGTATTGATTTTATGAATATTGAAAAATATGAAGAAACCCAGAAAAAGAAAATTAAACATTATGTTCATTTGGGCTTTTCGGCTCTGTTTTTTATAATAATTCTTATCTTTAATGCCTTTAGCGGAGGTTCAATTATTTCAACAGTTTTTAATATTGCGGGTTATACTTATGGTCCACTTTTAGGACTTTTCGCCTTCGGTTTATTTACGCAAACGCCTGTGAGAGATAAACTCGTACCTCTCGTGTGTATCGCTGCACCAATATTGACTTATATTATTGATATGCACTCCAAAGAATGGTTATATGGCTATCAGTTTGGTTTTGAAAAATTATTATTGAACGGAGCAATTACATTTTTGGGTTTGGCTTTGTTGAGGAAAAAGTAAGCTTTTAAGTATTGTCATTCTGATGTAGGAGGGAACTGGATTGTAATTTTCTAAAGTGTATTTTTTGAACTTATAAATTAGTTACCTCCTACGTCAGGATAACAGATAGAAACTTTTGTTTTCTTGATACAAAAATCTGCACGATTTTTGTCAAGACGTATATAGAAGTAAAATACGATATGCCAATTTTATTTCTACCTAAAAACACGCTATGAAATTGAAACTTTTACCGACTTACTTGCTGATCGTACTTTTACCGCTATCTGGCTGTAAAGAAAATACACCCGTATCCAAGCCTGAATTTCCTCCCTTAGCTTTCGAGAATCCAGATGCTAATGGGGGGGCGTGGAAGACAGTAATTATTAAATCGCCTAATGACTTTTTAGTGGATGTTCCTGCCAATAATGATTCGGATGAATATCAGCGTGAATTATCAGAATCCAAAGTGATTATCAAGCAACGTACTTATGCTCAAGATGTTGCAGTAAACTATTGGGCTTCGGGAGGGGTATTACGTTGGAATCAAATTGCTCGTGAATTAGTAGCAAAATATAACCATCCGCCCAAAGATGGCGATACTCCAGACCTTACAAAACCGATGGCATCACCTCCCTTTGCGGCCCGTGCGTATGCTCTTTTGAGCGTGGCACAGTATGATGCGTTAGTGGCTACGTGGTATTATAAATATAAATTCAGACGATTAAGTCCTTCGCATAGTGGTTTAAGAAATGCTCTTCCCGAAACGCATTTGCCCTCTTATCCATCCGAAGATGCTGTGGTAGCAGCTGTTTCCTATAAAATACTGAGTAAGTTATTTCCTGCTGAAAACGATTATCTCTATGGAAAAGCCCTCGAACACGGCAATACAAGGTTATGGTCGGGGGCAAATGTGAAAAGTGATATTTTGGCAGGAGGACAATTGGGCGAGCAAATTGCCAAATTAGTCATCGATTACGCCAGCAATGATAATTTTAACGGAGCCAATGATAAAGAACAAAATTGGAAATCTAATGCCAAGAAAATAAAGGGCGGATGGATGAGTCAAGACGACCCCAAACACGCTCCATTATTGCCATTGTTGGGTATGGTGAGGACTTGGTTTGATAAAGAGCAAGTGCTGGGAAACCCCATTCAAGCCCCCCCACCTGCATTGGATAGTGAGAAATTTAAAAAAGATATTGATTCAGTAAAGGCAATTTCGGACTCTCGCACACCTGAGCAAAAACGCATTGCAGAGTTTTGGGCGGATGGTGTTGGTACATTTACACCGCCAGGACACTGGAATAAAATAGCAGAGGGACTCATTAGAAATCACCAATTTACAGAACTAAAAACGGCAAAAATCTTGCAACAACTCAACCGTGCGGAGGAAGATGCTGCCATCGCTTGTTGGGCAACGAAGTATAAATATTTTTTCCCACGACCCACGCAAGTGAATAATGAAATCAAGAATGTTGTCCCTGTGCCGAACTTTCCATCTTATACTTCTGGACATTCTACTTTTTCAGCCGCTGCCGCTTTGGTTTTGGGACATTATTTTCCAGCAAAAGCTGAC
>JANPIG010000832.1:0-1364 GCA_031424875.1 Cytophagales bacterium | reverse complement strand
TAAATATCGAAAAGCTTTAATTATGATTAAAACTTTTCGATATTTATTTCAATTCCCCTTTTTCAGACTTTGTTGGTGTTTTTACCAACAAACTACGGTCCGATTTGTTGGTAAAAACACCAACTAAGGCGAAAAAATATTATAAATCATAATTCAGATAGGTTTACTCAATCTTTCAAATTATAATATTTCTTAACTGCCTCATAATCAGTATAATCAATGGCGGCTTTACGCCCAGTACGTAAATCATTAGCAGGAATAATAACAATTCGGGTTCTAATGAAAGTCTCCGAAGCACTACTTGCATTTACACGTGATAGACTAAGTACATTTCCTTCTAAAAAAGTTCTATATTGATTAGTTCCACCACTTGAAAAGCCAGGCATGAAATACCATAATCCGTTGTTGGGATCTACATAACATAATATTGCGGCACCTGCAGCTTGAGCAGCAGTTATCCTAAAGTATAAGGAGTGGCCCCACCCGTATTAGTTTTACTACCATAAGATATTTGTATTACATTAGCATTCCCTGTTGCTTCTATTGCTCCCGTATCACCTTTGTCTCCCTTATCGCCTTTTGCACCAGTTGCTCCCGTTGCACCCACAGCTCCCGTGGCACCCATTGGTACAATTTCCCCCTTTTCAGTTTTACAGGCATCTAAAAAAATAAACATTGCCACCATGCTGGCTAATCCTAATAATCTCGTAATCGTTTTCATTTCTTTGTTTTGTTTAAAGGTAAAAGATTCGTTTCCTTCTACACGACAAATTTTGCCGATTGATGTTAAACAAAAAATCCCCAATATTGGGGGGAAGAAATATAGGTTATTTAACGACTTATACTGGGATAATTAGTAGGAAAATGACGGAAGTTGTCCTTTTGAAGGACGACTTCCGTATTCGGCAAAAAACTAAAATTTCACATCCGAAAAGATATGTTTTAACCTAAATTTCCCTTTGATAATTCGGTCTTTAATGTTGGGGTCATTTTTGCTGTTGTCTCCTCCAAAAACTTTTACTTCAAACGTTCCTGTAAAGATTCTGCCATCAGCTACTTTTTCGCTTTTGGTTATCACAAAGGCATTCGGCACGGGCATAGAAGTCGCTACTGAACCCTTATCAAAACTATTGAAGACATAGTTTTTCTCGGGATAATTTTGTAATGAAACACTCCCTTGCGTGATTTGCTCGTCGTAATTAATTGAACCTGAGGGCGTTGAAGAGGGTTTTGTTATATCAGCAGTGGTGGTGAGAACTAAGGAAATCTCCCCATAATTTCCTGCTAAAATCTTGAACGTTGGTTTGGGCAATGCCGTATTATAAGACGTAGAAACATCCTCAGGTTTGATGTTTATTTCCTTG
>JANPIG010000831.1:0-12440 GCA_031424875.1 Cytophagales bacterium | reverse complement strand
CGGGACGTGCCATGAGCAAAATGAAGTTAGGAGATTTCAAAGCTGCAATAGCTGATTATAGCAAAGCCTTGGAATTGATGCCAGAAGATGCAGAATCGTTGTATTTTAGAGGATACTGTAAGAGTCAAATGGAAGATTATCAAGGGGCTTTGATTGATTTTGATCGTGCCTTAGGACAAGACCCAGAAAACGCCACGGCTTATTATGGAAGAGGTTTTGCCAAGAGCAAATTAGGTAATACCAAGCAAGCCATTGAGGATTTTAACAAAGCTATTTCAATTGGAAATATTGAAAATACTAAGGTTGTTTTCTCTGGTGCTATTACAAAAAGTGTCTTAGATGAATTGAGAAACAATGTTCAAGAGCGTTTAAAAATGGCAGAAATGTCGCCAGAGCGTTCAGAGGTTTACTATAACCGTGGGCTTTCAAAAGCTCGTTCGGGCGATAACAAAGCCGCTATTGAAGATTATAATAAAGCTATTGCCTTGAATCCAACGTATCATGAAGCGTATTTCACCAGAGGGATGATTAAATCTCAGATGGGAGACCAACGTGGAGCTATTCAGGATTGTACAAACGCAATCAAATTAAATAATAAATACGCTGAGGCATATTATGTGAGAGGCATCATCCGCCACGCTTTGGGAGATACTGACGGATGTAATGACCTAAGTAAATCAGGCGAGTTAGGTTATACGCCAGCTTATAGTGTGATTAAGGATTATTGTAATTAGTGATTGGTTATTAGTTACTCGAAATAAAAATGGGCTACTCTTAGAAAAGAGTAGCCCATTTTGTTATCTGTTTGAATCAACCAATAACTAATACGAATTTTAAGGTTAATTGCGTAGTTTCTTTGGAAAGAAACATGTCAGGTTTTACGCAATGAACTTTTAAATTTAGAATAACTAGTAACTAATCTACTCAAATCTCAAGTGTTTCACGGATTCACCTGAACTTGCTAATTCCTCAAGGGCATCAATACCTATTTGTAAGTGTTTCTGCACATAATTGACGGTTACTTTTTTATCACTTTCTTCGGTTTTTACACCATCAGGAGTCATAGGATTATCAGATACTAAAAGCAAAGCTCCATGTGGAATTTTATTAGCGAAACCTACCGTAAAAATGGTCGCCGTTTCCATATCAATTCCCATCGCTCGGATATCTTGAAGATATTGTTTGAACTCTTCATCGTGTTCCCATACACGGCGGTTAGTGGTATAAACCAAGCCCGTCCAATAATCCATTTCGTGTTTTTTAATCATGGATGAAACAGAACGCTGTAAACGAAAAGATGGGAGGGCAGGCACCTCTTTGGGCATATATTCATCAGATGTACCCTCGCCCCGCACAGCAGCGATAGGTAGAATTAAATCGCCTAATGTTAGATTCTTTTTTAAGCCTCCACATTTTCCCAAAAATAGAACCGCTTTTGGTTCAATAGCCGACAATAAATCCATCACGGTCGCTGCCATGGGCGAACCCATTCCGAAATTAATAATGGTGATATTATTGGCAGTTGCAGACTGCATGGGACGGTCACTCCCCCTCAATTCTACATCAAATTGTTCAGCAAACATTTTAATATAATTGGCAAAATTTGTCAATAAAATGTACTGTCCAAATTCGTCCAAAGGTACCCCTGTGTATCGTGGAAGCCAATTGTCCACAATCTCTTGTTTTGTTTTCATATATTGAATTGTTGATTTTAATGAGTTCTTAAAATAGAAAACTTGGTATTTTCCAGTCAAAAAATTACCTTTGAGCTAAGAACGAAAAACAGAATGGATAATCTCAATCTTCCTGCATATAATCACAAATTAAAAAAAATCAATGACAAATTGTGCATTTGGGACATTATCCGTAAAAAATATATTGTCCTTACGCCCGAAGAATGGGTTCGTCAGCACTTTGTTCATCATCTTATCAATGACCGTCAATACCCCAAAGGCTTGATAAAATTGGAGAGTAGTTTAAGCTATAATCAATTGCTTAAACGTACTGATATTCAAGTATTTGACCGTGCAGGAAGTCTGTTTATGATTATTGAATGTAAAGCTCCGTATATTGAACTTTCTTCCTCCGTTTTTGCTCAAGCAGCACAATATAACTTAGTTTTGAAGGCTCCCTATTTAACGATTGCCAATGGCATGACTTTCCATTGTGTTAGGACAAATTGGGAGAATTTCCATGTAGAATTTTTAGCAGATTTACCAGTTTTTTAGAGTTTATGAGTAAAGAGTTTATAAGTAAAGTCTTATAAACACACAAAATTTATACTCATGAACTCATAGACTTTATACTCATAAATTAACAAAAAATGTACAAAAAACTCATTCCATTTCTTATAATTTTCTTCATCACTATTTCATTATCAGCTCAAAAGAAGAAAACAGTTGTCGTTGAACCCTCATACCCTAATCAACCAAAATTAGTAGTCGGCTTTGTAGTTGACCAAATGCGTTATGATTTTTTGTATCGTTATTATGACAAATATTCGAATGGGGGATTTAAACGTTTAATGAATGAAGGTTTCAATTGTCGTAATAATCATTATGACTATGCCCCAACTGTAACCGCTGCTGGTCATGCTGCTATTTTTACGGGTTCAGTTCCTGCTATTGATGGCATTATTGGTAACGAATGGTTCAACCAAAAAACGGGTAAATCAGTTTATTGCGTGGAGGATACAAGTGTAACAACAGTGGGTGCTTCCACTAAGGCAGGGTTAATGTCGCCTAAGAATTTATTAGTTTCAACAATTACAGACCAGTTGAAAATTGCTAATAATTTTCAATCAAAAACCATCGGAATCGCCTTAAAAGACCGTGGAGCCATCCTTCCTGCGGGACATACCGCCAATGCTGCTTATTGGTTCGATTCAAAGGACGGTTCATGGATAACTTCTTCTTTTTATATGAAAGATTTACCTCAATGGGTAAAGGATTTTAATGCTGCCAAAGTTCCTCAGAAATACATAACAGAAGGCTGGAAAACGCTTTTGCCACTTGACCAATACACCGAAAGTACAGCCGATAATGTCTCTTATGAAGGGAAATTGGCAGGGGATAAAACACCAACTTTTCCTCATGAATTGGCGGCACAAGCAGGTGTAAATTTATTGGAAGTTATACGTACAACACCTTTCGGCAATAGCATTACGAAGGATTTAGCTTTGGCAGCTATCAAGAACGAAAACTTAGGCAAAAGCCCCAAAACGGACTTTTTGACAGTTAGTTTCTCTTCAACTGATTATGTTGGACACGCTTTCGGACCTAATTCTGTAGAGTCAGAAGATACCTATTTACGTTTGGATAAAGACATAGCTGAAATTTTGACGAACCTTGATAACACCCTCGGCAAGGACAATTATTTAGTATTTCTAAGTGCAGATCATGGTGTAGCGGATGTGCCAGGCTTTTGGCAAGCGAACCATTTACCAGCAGGACTTTTTGACCGTCCAGGTGCTATGAAGCAGGTAAAAGAGTCTTTAAAAACTGCCTTTGGTGAAGGGGATTTTATCAGAGCAGAAGATAACAATCAGTTGTATTTGAATGCTTCTATTTTGCAAGATAAAAAGGTTTCTTACGCACAAGTTCATGCCGTAGTGAGAGAGATATTATTGAAGCGTGAAGACGTAGCAGATGTAGTAGATTTACATAATTTAGGTAATTCAACTTTGCCAGACTATCAATTGAATTACGTAAAAAATGGCTTTAACCCCCGACGTAGTGGTGATATTATGATTGTGATGAATCCAAGTTGGTTTTCAGGTTTCAAAACAGGCACAACCCACGGTTCATTGTACCGTTACGATACCCACGTGCCACTTTTGTTTTATGGTTGGAAAGTAAAAAACGGAGAGACAAGTATGAGAACAAATATTTCTGATATTGCTCCAACAATAGCTGATCTCTTGAATATTTTAGAACCCAATGGAAGTGTTGGAAATGTAATTCAAGGTGTGAAAAAATAAATACTTAACGATGAGTGGTACTTCATTAATCACTTATCATTGCTCCTCTATGACATTTCGAAGAATTACTGAAAATGATTCTGATGATTTATGGAACATCATTCACACGGTCATAAAATTAGGTGATACTTACGTGTATGCTCCTAATTCTTCAAGAGAAAAAATGCTTGAAATTTGGTTTGACGCTCAGAAATATTCCTATGTTTGTGAAATAAAGGGGATGGTAGCAGGAACATTTTTCATGAAAGCCAATCAACCCGATTTGGGGGCTCATGTGGTCAATGCGGGCTACATGGTTCACCCTGATTTTAGAGGCCAGGGTATTGCTGAAGCTATGTGTAGATTTTCAATGGAAGAAGCTAAACGATTGGGATTCAAGGCGATGCAGTTTAATATTGTTATTGCCAGCAATACGGGAGCTATTAGACTTTGGCAAAAATGCGGCTTTGAAATCATCGGAATATTACCTAAAGTTTTCCAACATCAAATGCTTGGATTAACGGATGCGGTGGTAATGTATCAATGGTTAGGCGATTGATTATTATAGATATTTTTCTATCTTTACCAAACAATCGTTAGGCAAAAGCAAATGCAAAAACATCAATTAATTATTTCCAAAACTGCCAAGTATTTCACCTTGGGAGAACTCAATGAAAATACTGAAACCGTTTGGTTTGTCATTCACGGCTATGGTCAATTAGCGGAATATTTTATCAAAAAATTTAAGGTTTTAGATGATGGAAAATCCTTCATTATTGCTCCCGAAGCTCTTTCAAAGTTCTACCTTAAAGATTTTACTGGTAGGGTAGGAGCAACTTGGATGACACGAGAAGATAGAGAAAATGAAATAACAGATTATATCAATTATTTGAATCTTCTTTATGACACTGTTTTAACAGAAAATAATATTAAAACGGTCAAAATAAATATATTAGGTTTTTCTCAAGGCACGGCTACGGTAGCTCGGTGGTGTATGAACGAACATATCCGTTACGACCGACTGATTCTTTGGGCGGGATATTTTGGCAATGGAATTCAAGACGTTATTAATTCCGAAAGAGTAATGGACAAAGAGGTGATTTTGTGTTATGGAAAAGAAGATGAATTCTTGAAACAGATTGATATTAAGCAATATGAAAAAGATATTCTAGTGGTGATTCCTCACGTACAGGTACATACTTTTGAGGGCGGACATACGGTTGATGAAGAATTGCTAATGAAGATTAAATAGTTTTATCACTCCCAAATACCATAAAATTCAGATTTTTTCGTTAAACTTGTTATAAAATTAAAATCAGAAATCCTTAATCCATTTGTTTTAGAATAAGATTGAATGCCCTAAACTCAATTTAGTCTTATGTAACCCGTAAAAAAACTATGCTAAGTCCACTTACGAGTATCCTCCTCCAATCCACTGTTATTACCACCGACACTGTGGCAAGTACCATCACCACCACTACAAAATCAGGCGAAGATTTGAATATGTTGAGCCTCTTAGAGAAAGGTGGATGGGTAATGATTCCCATTTTTGTTTTATTGGCAATTGCCATTTATTTGTTCGTTGAACGTTATTTGTACATTCGCAAGGCAGCGAAAATGGATCATACTTTCCTGTTTTCAATTCGTGAAATGCTGGTGGGTGGAAATGTGCAAGGAGCCATCAATTACTGTAAAAACTCCCAATATCCTATTGCCAGAATGTTGGAAAGAGGCTTAAATCGTTTAGGTTCGCCCATTCGTGATATTGAAAATGCCATCGAAAACACAGCACGAGTAGAGATTTATAACATGGAAAAAAACTTAGGTTTTCTTTCGGCAATCGCTAAAATTGCTCCGATGTTTGGTTTCTTGGGTACAGTTTCGGGTATGATTCGTACGTTCCATAATATCTCTATTGCGAACAAAATCGACATCAGTACTATTGCTAGTGGTATTTATGAGAAAATGGTTACTTCGGCAACAGGTTTAATGGTTGGTATTTTTGCGTATTTTCTTTATACTATCCTCACTACCATGATTGACCGTGCCGTGAATAGAATGGAAATAACCGCAATTGATTTCTTGGATATTTTACATAAACCAGCATCTTCAAAATAGGAGAAATGGCGTAACGGACGAAGGGAGAAAGGATTAAACATTGTATAATGTGAGTCAATTCTGTATTCCCTTTCTCCTTTTCTCCCTTTTTCCCTTTCTCCTAAAAACATGAACATAAGAAAAAGAGTCCGTGAACAATCAGAAGTTGAAACAGGCGCATTGGCAGATATTCTTTTCTTCCTAATGATGTTTTTCCTCATGATTTCAACCTTGGCAAGCCCTGATGCCATTAAGCTGCTTTTGCCAGAATCAAGCACTGCCCAACAGACCGCTACCAAAGAAAATATCAGAATTTCAGTAGATGAAAAAAGTAATTATTTTGTGGATGACGTACCCGTTGCTTTTGACCAATTAGAAACCTATTTGGGAGAGCAAGCCAAGAAAAAAGGCTCAGAAACGGTTATTTTACGTATTGCACAAGACCAAACCGTACAAGAATTAACGAAAGTTTATGACATTGTTGCCCGACTGAACTTGGCAATGGTAATGGCGGCGGATAAAAAGTGAGGTATGAATATGGTGCTTTAAAGAAGGCTTCGTTTTAAACGAAGCCTTCTTTGTTTTTTCAAATAAACTCCAATTATAAATAAACATATATTTTAAAATTATTATCTTTGAAAAAAAGAAAAATGATGGCAACAACAATTGATTCCGAAATAGAATTAAAAACTGAATTTCACAGATTAATTGATGAAATTCAAGATATGGAGTATTTGAAGAAGATTTATGAATGTTTAGTTGAGCAATTTCATAAATCATCAGAAGATTTCTCTGACTTAGCTGTTGATAAACTTAAACAATTCGACAAGTCCATTTTTGAAGTTAAACAAGGCAATTTTTATACCACTGAACAGATTAAAAAAGAAGCCCAACAATGGCTTACGAAATAATTTGGACAAGTGCATCTCGTGAAAACTACAAAGATATAATTGATTTATTATTAGAAAAATGGTCATTTGAAGTTGCAGAAGAATTTACGAGTAAAATAATAGACCGATTGACATTGTTAGAGATGAATCCATATTTAGGAACGGCTCATCCAGAAGTAACTTCAATGAGAAAATTACTCATTCCCCCCCAATAATTATTTATATTATACCGTTGTTAATCAGCAAGTTATCTTATTAAATATTGTTGACTCCAGACGAAAGATTACATAAATAACCTACGCCTTCGGATGTGCTTGCTGATAAATCTTCTTAATTTTTTCCATCGAATTGTGGGTATAAACCTGTGTAGCCGAGAGAGAACTATGCCCTAAAAGGTCTTTGATTGCCGTCAATTCAGCACCGTTATTTAACAAATGCGTAGCGTAAGAATGGCGTAAAATGTGAGGAGATTTCTTGGCAAGTGTTGTTACCAAAGACAAATATTTTTTCGTAATCCGCTGAATCATAACAGGGTACGTTTGATTCCCTTTCTCAGAAACTATCAAATAATCATTTCCCAATAACTCAGTTTGTTTAAGATTTTGGTATTCCTGAATCAATTTTACTAAAGGCTGATTGATGGGTATAATTCTTTGCTTATTACGTTTACCCAAAACCGTAATTGTTCTATTATAAAAATCAATATCTCGTTCCTGCAAATCAATCATTTCTGAAAGTCGCATTCCTGTTCCGTATAACAATTCCAAAATCAGTTTGTCTCGCACCCCTGCAAAATCATCAGGAAACTCAATATCATCTAAAAGCGTATCCAACTCTTTCTCACGCACAAATTCGGGAATAGATTTCTGCGTTTTTAGGGCAGATATTTTCAGCATCGGGTCTTTGTCAATGATTTTTTTTAGGAGTAGAAATTTATAAAAAGTACGCAAAGTAGCAATCTTTCGATTGATAGAACGATTCTCCACCTTCACTTCCGCCATTGATACCACCCACGAGCGAATCATCTGAAAATCAGCCAATTGCGGATGTAAGAATTCGTAATTTTTCTTTAAATATTCCTCAAATTGCAACATATCAGTCTGATAAGCCGTAACGGTATGGTCGCTACAACGCTTTTCGTATTTGATGTGTTTGAGAAAATGAGTAATGATTTCGTTCATGGGTTTCGATGCTTGATGTTTGTGATTCGATGTTTGGGAGAGAGAATAAAAACTTTGTGCCTTCGTGGCTACTAACCTTAAAAATAAAAAAAGCGTTCAAACAAACCAAAGTTTATTCAAACGCTTTTTGATGCTGACGATTATCGGCTTAATTCTCGATTAAATTGATAATGTAAAATTTACAAATATAATCAACGACCTAAGCCTCTTCGTTACCGTACATTCTTTGCTTGTAAGAAGCACGAATCATTTCAGTACGACGTGCAACAGATGGTTTCTCAAATGCTCCACGACGACGAAGTTGCTTTACAACGCCAGTTTTTTCAAATTTTTTCTTAAATCTTTTTAACGCTTTGTCGATTGACTCGTTCTCTTTGATATTGATAATCAGCATATTATTTGTTTTGTTTAAAATCTTTTTTGTAAATAGAGGTGCAAAGATAAGAGTTTGTCTTTAAAATGTCAAGAATTCAGTTGAATAGTTAATAATTAAGAGAGAATAATTAATAGTTAAGACTGTGGATTCTAAATATTATCTCAACTCAAAAAAACGTATTAAAATAATCATATTTAATAATAATACAATTTTCTCTGTAAAAATTAATAAATTGACCTTACTTTTATCCTAATAAAAACTATTAATTATTCATTATTAAAATCAATTACCCACATGACCCTTTTTATCATTTTTCTTTGTATTGCGTTATTAGTTTTATTAATTACTTGGGGAAAAATAAATCCCTTTTTAGCATTCCTGGTAGTATCAATTTTAGCAGGAATTTTCACCGGAATTCCATTAGCCAATATTGGTAAATCTGTCCAAAAAGGCATTGGTGATATGTTGGGGTCATTGGTTATTGTAATTGCCGTGGGAGCGATGTTGGGGAAAATGGTGGCAGAAAGTGGTGCTGCCCAACGAATAGCCTCCACGATGATGGGCATTTTTGGCAAAAAAAATATTCATTGGGGTTTGGTTTGTACGGGTTTTGTTATTGGCATTCCACTATTTTATAATGTTGGATTCGTCTTGATGATTCCTTTAATTTTTTCAGTAGTAAATCAGTATAAATTGCCAGCAGTTTATATTGGACTACCTATGTTGGCTTCTCTTTCAGTAGCACATGGCTTCTTACCTCCGCATCCTTCGCCCGCTGCTTTGGTAGCACAATTTAATGCCAATATGGGGCTTACATTGCTTTATGGGCTAATTATTGCCATTCCGGCCATTATCTTGGGTGGACCAGTTTTTGGTAGAACGCTTAAAAAGATTGATTCAAAACCTTTAGCTACTTTTCAGAATGAAACCCTTCCGAATAGTGAATTGCCCAGCACTTTAAACAGTTTTTTAACCTCTCTTTTGCCTGTTATACTATTGGCTTTCACTACGGTTTTAGCTTTTTTGGTAAAAGATAATCAATCCTTAAAATCGTTCAGTGCTTTTATAGGCGACCCTGCTATTGTGATGTTGATTTCTTTAATTGTTGCCACTTACACGTTGGGAATTAATAGGGGATTTTCGATGAAAAAAATTATGGATTTTTATACTCACGCCGTCAAAGATGTATCAATGATTTTGTTGATTACTGGCGGAGCGGGGGCTTTAAAACAGATTTTGGTAGAAAGTGGAGTCAGTAATGAAATTGCTACAATGCTAAAGGATTTGCCCTTTAATCCTTTAGTAATCGGATGGTTAGTGGCGGCTATTATACGAGTTTGCGTAGGTTCAGCAACGGTGGCAGGACTCACTACGGCAGGAATTATTGCACCCTTAGTGATACAAACAGGAGCTAATCCTGAACTGATGGTGTTGGCCATTGGCTCTGGCAGTCTGATGTTCTCGCACGTGAACGACCCTGGCTTTTGGCTTTTTAAAGAATATTTTAATTTGAGTATAAAAGACACTTTAAAATCTTGGTCAGTTATGGAAAGCATTGTATCAGTAGTAGGAATTTTAGGAGTGCTGGTATTAAGTGCCTTGATTTAGCCTTCAATCTGTTCAAATAATAAATAAAATTAAACCTTATGAGAAAGAAAGTATTATTTAGCTTTATGGCAGTAGCCATTATTTCTGCGTTTTCTTTTACGAAAAAAAATATCATTTATGTTCATTTCTTGCATGATAACCTTTCAAAACTTGACTCTTTGATTTCTAAGGTAAATCCAGTGGCAGACACTCGTGTACTTAGTCCAGAGGAGAGTTTGGCGGCTTTTCGGGTGCCTGCTGGTTTTCACATGGAACTGGTAGCTTCCGAGCCTATGATCCACGAGCCAGTAGCCATTGCTTGGGATGGAAACGCCCGAATGTACGTATGCGAAATGCGTACTTATATGCAAGATGCCGATGCTAAGGGCGAATACGATGCAGTAAGTAGAATTATGCTTCTTGATGATACGGATGGCGATGGCAAAATGGATAAAAGTTCAGTCTTTATTGATAGCCTTTCATTGCCCCGTATGATACTCTGTGCCAATCACGAATTGATTGTAAATGAAACAGATACCTATAATTTGTGGAGTTATAAAGACACAAACAACGATGGAAAAGCCGATAAGAAACATAAAATATATGACGTAAAAGCGGCCGCCCCAGGTAATTTAGAACATCAACGTAGTGGTTTAGATTGGAATCTTGACAATTGGATTTATATGACCGTTGACCCTGTAAGACTCAAATATAAAAATGGTAAAATGATAGCCGACAGCCTTCATAGTGGTTCAAATGGACAGTGGGGATTAACACATGATGATTATGGAAAATTATTTTTTAGTAGGGGAGGAGGTGAAAATGCAGGCTGTGGTTTTCAGATAAATCCTAAATATGGAGCGTTAGAATTTGCCGATGCTTATGATGAAGCCACTTTTGGAGCTGTTTGGTCTTTAATTTCTAATGCTGATGCACAGGGAGGTTTACGGAGACTTCGTCCAGATAGTACCTTAAATCATTTTACGGCGGGATGTGGTCAATCTATTTACAGAGGTGATAAATTGGGAAAAGAATTGCAGGGAAATTACTTCATTTGTGAACCCGTGGCACGCATTATCCGAAGGGCCAGCGTGGTGAATAATCATGGTAAAACTCAGCTGGTAAATGTATATCATCAACAAGAATTTATAGCCTCAACTGATTTTTATTTTCGCCCCAATAATACCTATACGGGGCCAGATGGCAATTTATACATCGTAGATATGAGCCGTGGCATTGTGCAGGAAAGCCAATGGACGCCTAAAGGCAGTTGGATTAGGAATCAAATAAATAGAATGGGGTTGGAAAAAGTTAAGCAAAATGGACGCATTTGGCGATTGGTGAAAGATGGAGAAAGCCCTAGTGCAAGACCCAATATGTTGAATGATAGTTCTCTGCAATTGGTCAAATATCTTGCTCATCCCAATGGGTGGTGGCGTGATAATGCTCAGAAACAGATGATATTATTGGGAGATAAAACGGTTACACCGATCTTGAAAAAAATAGTGGCAGGGCAGCCGAACCCACAAATTCAGAACATTAATACTTTAGCCAAAATACATGCTCTTTGGACGTTGGAAGGGCTTGATGTTTTAGATTTTGCTACCGCCTTAAAAGCACTATCCGATACTGATGCGCAAGTACGTCGCCAAGCAATTTGGGCTTCTGAACCTTTTGTAAAAAAAAATAATGCCCTCATCATTGATAAAATAATAGCCCTTAGCCATGATGAAAATGAGGAGGTGAAAATTCAATCCATGCTTACCCTGAGTCAGTCAAAATCAACGAAAACGCAGGAAGCCGTAAAAAATATTTTAACCCTTAATAAAGAAAACTCAGTCTTTGTAGCTGTTAATAATAGTCTAAAAAAGAATGAGGAATACAAAAACTTTGGTTCTAAATTAGGACGATTATCTGTTGAAGAAAGAAATTTAGTACTAAAAGGCTCTGAAACATTCAAGGCATTTTGTTCTACTTGTCATGGATTAGATGGCAAAGGTTTAGCCAGCAAAATTGCTCCCCCTTTGGTGGGGTCAAAACATTTAGTTGATAAAGAAATGTTGCTTAAAATACTCATGAATGGTCTTTCAGAGCCTATTGATGGAATTACTTACCCAACTATCATGCCCCCATTGTCTGAAAATGATGATGAATATATTGCTTCTGTAGCCAGCTTTATCCGTTTTCAGTTTGGCGTAGCACCGCCACAAGCTCCCAGAAATCCTAATGCAGATAAAATAGTAATTCTTAGCGAAGAGGAGCGTGCCAGACTTCAAAATCGTCCGAACAAGGGCAATTTTGCCAATATTTTTAGTCGACCACTCGGGGGTATAAAATTAGAAGAAGTGAAA
>JANPIG010000830.1:0-1436 GCA_031424875.1 Cytophagales bacterium | reverse complement strand
CGGAATTTGCTCCCAAAGCCTTGGCGGCATTCATACCATATTCAATTTCAGCATCAGTATTATTTACACCAAAAGCATTGGGTTTGAAAGCATAAATGGTTACACCCGCATCATTAAATTTCTTTCTTATTTCCTTGAATTTATCCATGGAAGCAGTTGCCCGCCATGCCGCAACGCTTTTGGAATATTCTGCCATTTGTGCTTTTTGTTCATCCGTAAGTGGTTGTCTTTGAGGAGGTTGTCCGCCTTTTGGAGGAATTGGGGGCATTTTGATAGGACTTACTGGTTTTCCCGCAAAAGTCTCGGCTGGGTCGCCCATCATTTCGATAGCACTGACATTGGCATCTATACAAAATTTTAATAATTGGTCAATATCGTGCGGCATACTTCTGAATGAGTACGTAATTACGCCCATCTGAACACCGCCAAATTTTGAATTGGGTTTCTGAAAACTCAAAACATTAGCGTGTTTCGCAAAAATTGAACTTTTTGTTAATAATACTCCAACTGTTGCCACAGGAATGATAGACATAAATCCACGGCGAGTTATTTCATTTTTCATATTAGATTGATTGGATTTTGAAGATTGATTTATAAAAATAACTATTTTGCTTCGGCATTCTTGAATTCAATTGCACTAACTGACATAATGATTTGAGAATCTTTCGCTTTATCATTTTTAAAGACTAAGTACAAATCATGTTGCCCTAAATTAGTAGGAATTTTAATTTTAAACTTGCTTGGCACTCTACGTGGAGGTGTTGATGGTGCTACATTCCCTGCGGGTGCTATTGGTGGCGGTCCCATTCGTACTTCTTGAGGCTCAATTTTATCGCTCGTTCCAGCCAATGTTCCCGTTGGAGAATCTAATCTTATTTCAACATTCCCACCAGACGCACCTACTCGTGTTTGTGCTTGTCCAGAAATTTCTATTTCATTAATATCAGTTAAGTCAATGTTTTTATAGGCTAAATAAGAATCATTTCCCACCATCGAGAATGAACGCATCGGTGTAATTGTCAATTGCGTGCCTTTTGATTTATCAGAAATTTCAGGATTTAGTTTTGCACTTCTCAAAACAATTAAATCTTCCGTAGCCAAAGACTTCATCGCTTTTGTTCCTTTATCTTTATAAGCCGCACGCAAAATATACGAACCATTTTCTTTTTGTCCATCAGGAATTTTTGTGGCGTAACTTCCTTTTGTAGGTAAAGATTTCGCAGTTTTAGGTTCGTTAATATTCAAGATATATTCTACGATTATATTGGCTTCAGCTTGTGAAATTTGTGGGTGAGCAGCCATACGGTGGTCGCCCCAAACGCCTCCGCCACCTGCAATCACTTTTTTAGAAAGATATTCAACAGCTTTTGCATCACCTTTATATTTTTTGGCAACATCTTGATAGCTTGGTCCAACCGATTTTTTATCAATAATAT
>JANPIG010000829.1:0-4138 GCA_031424875.1 Cytophagales bacterium | reverse complement strand
AGTTATGTTAGTTTTATGGGATAAAATAAACTAATATCAACTAAAATACTATTTTTCTATCCTTCCTATGTGGTAAATGGATATTTTACTAATTGTATCATCTCTAAATACATACCGTAAAATGATTATCACATCCCAATAATTATACTTTTCCAAATAAAAACTTATATTTGTTGAGAATAATAGCCCAGCTTATGCAGCCCAGCTTATGCGAACCAACAAATTATTTACTGCCACTTTAATAAATCTTCTTTTGCTGCTAACATTAGTTGCTTTTGCCCAGCAAGCCGCTAATGATAGTCTTCTTCGTTTGCTCAAAACCAGTATTCCAGATTCTAGTCGTTCCCTTATTTTAGATAGATTAGGGCTTTCATTGATGACTTCCAAACCTCTAATTGCCTTGCAATATGCTCAACAAGGCTTAGAGGTGGCTCAGAAGACAAAATTTCCTAAAGGTGTTTCACGCAATATGAATAGGATAGGGGCGATTATGCGAGTAACTGGCAACTATCCAATGTCTTTAAAGATGCACTTGGACGCTCTGAAAATAGCAGAAGAAATCAATGATTTGGATGGTTTAGTAAGAATTTATAACCAATTGGGGTTATTTTATTCGTCCCAAAAAGACCATAAAAAAGCTATTGAAACGTATTTTGTGGGGGTAGGCTTAGCCAAGCAAATACGTGATAAGAATTTGGAAATGACTTTGTTCTCTAACATTGGGGCTGACTATGCTTTTCTAAATAATCTGGATTCGGCACGTATCTATACGCAAACTGCTTATGAGTTGGGCGTGAAACAAAAAAGCAAAAACATTAATGTATTATTGGCTAATCTTGCCAACGTAAATGCTAGGGCTAAGAACTACGCTATTGGTTTAGATTACCATCGTCAGAGTATTCCGTATTCTATTTTAATTGATGATTATACCACCATTGGAAATACGTATTTTGAGATGGCCGAAATTTTTAAGAAGACGGGTAAACTTGATTCATGCCTTATTTATGCTGAAAAATCCCTTAAAGTATCTAAGGAAACTAATAATATTCAAAGCATTTATGGAGCAAGTTCATTGTTGGCCGACCTGTATTTGAAGAGCGAAATTAAAAAATCTTATACTTTCTACAAACAAGCCACCGCTGCCAAAGACAGTATGTTTAATCAGCAAAAGGCAAAACAGATAGAGAATGTTAGTTTTTTAGAAAACCTTAGGAAGCAAGAGTTAATTGATAGTGAAAAAGCCTTTAAAAATAGGCAATGGTCTATAATATTGCTTTCAATTATTGGTGTGGTGTTGCTGATTTCTGTAATACTTTTTAGGAATAATAGAATTCAAAATAAAGCGAACCGCTTGTTGAGCAAACAAAAAATAGAAATAGAGCTACAAAGAAGTAAAGCTGAAAATGCTTTAAATGAATTGGAATCTACTCAAATGCAATTGGTTCAGAAAGAGAAATTGGCATCATTAGGAGAAATAACGGCAGGAATAGCACATGAAATTCAGAACCCATTAAACTTTGTGAATAACTTTTCAGAATTATCAATTGAATTAGCAGACGAATTGAAGGAGGAGTTTGATAAAATTGATATTCCTGCTGAGAGAAAAGAATATTTAGAAGAATTGCTTTATGATTTAACTCAAAATCAAAAGCGAATTCATGGTCATGGCAAGCGTGCCAGTAGTATCGTATCAAATATGCTCGAACATTCACGGTCGAGTGATGGCGAAGTTCAGCTAACTGATATGAATAAATTGGCGGAGGAATATTTGAATCTTTCTTATCATGGAATGAGAGCCAAAAACAAATCATTTAATGCTGATTATCAATTGATTGTTGATGATAGTTTGCCTGAGATTAAAGTGAATCAGCAAGATGTTGGAAGAGTATTGTTAAATCTTTTCAATAATGCTTTTTATGCTGCTTCACAGTCTGAAAATCCTACTATCAAAGTAGTTACAAAGCAGGAAAAGGAATATCTAATTATTGAAGTAAATGATAATGGTAAAGGAATTCCTAATGACATATTGCCCAAGATTTTCCAACCTTTTTTCACTACAAAACCAACGGGAGAAGGCACAGGTTTGGGTTTATCGTTGAGTTATGATATCATCACAAAGGGCAATAATGGGAAAATAGAGGTGCTAAGTGAAGAAGGTAAAGGAGCAACTTTTGTCATAAAGTTGCCACTAAACAAATGATAATCAAACTATTGTGATAATCAAATAAAATATTATATTTATACAATTTTAATCCATTAATTAAACCCAAAACGTAATTCCATGAAAAAAAACCTGCTTATTCTCGCTTTACTATTTTCTTTCAGCAACCTTATTTTTGCCCAGGCAACATCCGCAGAACAACAGAGTGTAATTAATACAACGGGCAATGGCTTTAATTTAGACATCACTTCACTTTTGATTGGAGTAGTGGTGGGTGGTGTTATAGGCTACTTTGTTGGTTCGAGAAAGACTTCCAATTAAACCATTTTAAGATTCTTCGATTTACAAGAAATTATGAAAGTCGGCCTTTTGAAGGCCGACTTCTGTTTTTAAGGTGAAATCAGTAAGAAACATTTTAAAACCTCCTCCCTACGTGCTTGAAGCTTACTAAAATTGGAACGATATTTCCCGTTTTACTACCCTTTACCTCAAAACCCATTTTATTAGCTTTATAGTCAATTTGACTGGCAGGCACCAATTCATTCCCAAACGCTTGGCTTACTCGGGCAGCAAATGAACCTTTATTATTTCTTATTTTATCAAGGTAATCATCCATATTATCTAATGGCTTATCAGAAAATAAAAATAGTACGTACTCTATGCCTGTGGGAGGAGTCAGTTTGAAATGTGGACGGTCTTCGGAAGGTAAAATAAGCCTTGTATTCCTACTCAAGAGGGCACTTTCGGAGGCATCAAAAGGATAAATTTTCTCCGCTGCATTCAACATATTAGAGTTTGCGTTGATGATATAGAAATAGGTATAATCAGTGGTGGAATCAATAAAAGCACTAAAACGATAAGTTGATCCTGAAGTTTGTGGGTCTAATAATAAGTAAGATTTCAAGTTGCCATGCTTCTGGCTGCTATTCGCTGAAATGCTGTTTTCTACATCATCTAAAATAAACTTTATGTTACTATTCTCAACCCCTCTGGCACTAAAAACAAAACTAACATCTGCTGCACTTACTATTTGTGATTTATCCTTTTTTACTTTTAAAAATGCTTGGAAGGCATTTTTTACTTGTTTTTTGTAGTCAGAATATCTTATCCAGAAGTAGCCTTCTTCGCCCCAATTTTTCCCCCAGCTATTGATTACTTTGAACGCTCCACCAAATTTTGTATCGTCATAGCCCACTACACACACAGCGTGGCCACTTAAATTTCGAGAATTTTTAGGATTCCAAAGCCCGATTTCTTCAAAGACGGTTACTCCGAAAAATGCCATAAACTTTCTCCATAGATTTTTCCAAAAGCCATTTGCAGATAGTCTCTCAATTGATTCGGTTAGCGAGAATGCTACCACTACGGGGGTATTTTCAGAAAGGGCTTTTTTCGTAATTAAATCTAAATTTTCGTTACCGTCTGCTAAACTGAAAAGCCTAATGTACTCAATGATTTTTGAAGATTCACTAATATTTAAACTTAAATCATTTGAACAATTTGGAAAACTTTGTTGGGCATAAGTAGCAACTCCTTTTACTTTCAAAGCATTAAAAGCACTCTCTAAGGCTGCTCCCTTCTTACAGTCAGGGTCATTAGTGCCTTTTAACAAATTGTACATATACGAAGGAGAAAAGGCAATTTTGTCAATTTCATCTTTGTCAGTAATATTTTTACTAATGGCTTCTAATATAGTACGCATATAGTAAGCAGTACTCATCCCGACGCACACGCCAGAGTCTTCCTGATTAATAACCGAAGGAGCATATTTTGATAAGTCCACACGCTTTGGCAATTTTGTGCCAAAAGTAGCTTGCAGGTTCTTTTTGAGCAATTTTTCGTATGATTCATTATCCTCAATCCAACCAGTTTGGGATAATGCAGAGGATGAAAAAGATAAGATAAGTAGGAGATATTTAAAGTGTTTCTTCATGGTAAATTAGGGCTACAAACTATTTTATTATCTCAACAATTTAT
>JANPIG010000828.1:0-4492 GCA_031424875.1 Cytophagales bacterium | reverse complement strand
GATATTTCAGAAAGAATATTGTTGGATAGAAATCAAAAATTTATCAACTATTTAAATCAAACTTGTTATTTAGGTATTTCAGGTTCAGAAATACATTTTGCCAAATATGAAATAGGTAAGTTCTATCGGAGACACCGTGATACCTTTCAATCGCAAAAGGGCAGAGTTTTGTCTGTAATTTATTATTTAAATGAAAACTGGGTTCCGGCCGACGGAGGAAATTTGATTATTTATACGCAAGAAAATAACCTCGAAATACCAATCACCATAGCACCAATAGCTGGCAGATTAGTTTGTTTTGAAAGTGAGAAATTAGACCATGAAGTAACGGAAGCATATAAAGAAAGGTACAGCATTACGGGCTGGCTAATAAACAATTAATGAATTTGAATTGTAGAATTGTTGTCTTTTACTTCTAAAATGGAACATTTTTTACTTTTAAAAACTTAACCTTTTTAAGCTAAAAAGGGAACACTTTTTCTTTCAAAACCTAACATTTCTAACCTAATTATAAGGTAAAAAAGCTATTCTGCACGCTTCAAAACTACTGTTTTCCCAAACATTGGAGCTCCCAAATAACCACGAACGCTCAAAGTTTTATCGTCTTTCAACGTCATTTTGCCAGATACTATCATACCACTACGAGGATCACTTACTTGCCCGCCAGACCAAAGGTTTTTGCTTTCGTAAGTAAATTTTCTGAAAATTTGATATCCCAAAGTCGGCTTTACTTTCAAGTCTTCTTTTTCACTTTTTGGTGCAAGCCAGATAATCTTCCCAAAATATTGATTTTCATTTTTATAAATCTGAATTTTAGATGAGTTATTTTCGGTAAACCAAATTCCCACGATTTTTTCTGATTCGTCGTTTGATAAATTTTTAAATGAAAATAATGTATAAATGGTTAAGGCGATTAAAGATAATTGAAGTTTTTTCACGTGATTTTGTTTTATGGGTATTCTAAAATAACTGTAATTTTGAAATAAGGTTTATCAATATTTTTTTGATTAAAACTCTAAATGGAAGTAAAATTTCTACTTGTTTTTTGGTAAATTTTAAAACATATTAAAGAAGCTAAAACGCCAATTCCTGCTCCAGTAAGCACATCTAACGGATAATGTACACCCACATATATACGGCTGAAAGATACGATTATTGCCCAAAAGTAAAAGTATTTCAGACTTGGAAAATCTTTTCCAATTAATAAAAATAAACAAGTTGCCAAAGTAAATGTATTGGCTGCGTGAGAGGAACAAAAGCCAAACTGTCCTCCACAATCTCCAACAACATGAACTAATTTTTGAATAGAAGGTTCATGACAAGGCCTCAATCGTTGAACCATAGGCTTGAAAAAACCTGAACAAACCCTATCAGAAATCACAACGCTCATAATAATGGTCAATAACATAGCAATCGAACGACTTTTGTAACGCCAAATTAATGCTCCGATGATGATTGCATACATAGGATACCACTCATTTTTGCCAGAAACCCACAACATAATTGAATCAAATAAAGATGAATGGGAGGAATTGAGCCATAAAAAGGCTTGAGTATCAAGTTCATTTAGGCTCATAATCCCATATTATTTCTTACACGTTCAATGGTTGCTTGGGCAATTACAGCTGCTTTTGCCTCTCCCTCTTGAAGTTTTTGTTCAAGGACATTTGTATGATTCATATAATATTCAAACTTTTCCCTTTCTTCAGCAAATTCTCTTACTAAAACGGCATGAAGTACATTTTTGGCGTGTCCATACCCATAACCACCCGCTAAATAATTTCTTCTTATTTCTGCAATTTCCTCGGGGGTTGCTACTAATGAATACAATTTAATGATATTATCATTATCAGGATCTTTGGCGGCTTCCATGGGTGTGGCATCTGTAACAATTTTCTTAACCGCTTTTAATAATTCTTTTTCATTCAAAAAAATGTCTATATAATTATTGAGTGATTTACTCATTTTTTGCCCATCGATACCAGGAATAGTCATTACTGCTTCGTCAATTTTAGCTTCAGGAATTACTAAAGAGTCTTCACCATATTGTCTGTTGAAGGCATTACCCAAATCACGAGTCATTTCCAAATGTTGTCTTTGGTCTTTGCCAACGGGAACAATATTAGCATCGTAAAGCATAATATCAGCTGCCTGAAGCACAGGATAGGTGAAAAGTCCAACGTTAACATCAGATAATTTTTCTGATTTATCCTTGAAACTCGTAGCATTCGCCAGCATGGGAAACGGCGTAAAACAATTTAAGTACCACATCAATTCGGTGTGATATCCTGCCAGTTTAGACTGACGGTAAAAATAATTTTTATCAGCATCAAAGCCACAGGCCAACCATGCAGCTGCAATGGCATAAGTATTCTCACGCAAAATTCTGCCATCTTTTAAGGATGTAAGTGTATGTAAATCTGCAATAAAAAGAAAGGAGTCATTTGCAGGATTTCTTGATAATTCAATAGCAGGTCGAATCGCACCTAAAATATTCCCTAAATGTGGTCTTCCAGAGGCTTGTATGCCAGTAAGTATTCGCATATTTTTTAATACGGACTACTTTGTCCGCAAATTTAATTTTTTTCGATTATGCAAAATTCAAGAAAAACAATGAAATCATCAAATCATGCGTATTCTTATTTGTCTAAATGATAGAAATTGAGTAGTTTAACATTTCAGAATTGTTTATAAACTTATCAGAAAATACCCAAAATGCCCATCACAGACGCAACATTCAAATTTTTAGATGATTTAAAGAAAAATAATAATAGAGAGTGGTTTCACACCAACAAGAAGCGATATGACAAAGTTAAAGCTGATTTTGAAGAAACTATCCAAGAGTTGATACATTCAATTGGAGAATTTGAAAATTTAGAAGGAGTTCAAGTAAAACATTGTAATTATAGAATTGCTCGTGACGTGAGGTTTACCCATAACAAAGATCCCTACAAAACACACCTTTCTGCCAGTTTTTCTGAAGGAGGGCGTAAATCGGGCAGAATGGATTATTATTTACATATTTCTAAAGAAGAATCTTTTTTAGGTGGAGGAATGTACTCTCCAACGCCTGAACAATTAGCGAGTCTCAGACAAGAGATTGATTATAATGCAACCTCCTTAAAATCAATTATTTATGAGTCAAAATTTGTAGAAACTTTTGGAGAGGCAGAAGGTGAAACCGTGAAATCTGCTCCAAAAGGCTATTCTAAAGATAATCCAGAAATAGAATTGTTGAGAAAAAAACAAATGTTTTATTGGCATAAATTTACCATTGAGGAAGTAAAATCACCAGATTTTGTGAAAAATGTAACGGAAGTTAGTAAAACATTAAAACCCTTTTTAGATTTTTTAAATTACGTTTTTTTTGATCATCACGAACCTGAGATTAAACTTTAATATAATTTGTACCAACCATTAATTTAATTTTTTCATATGAAAAATAAAATACTCATTGGCATTTTCTTAGGGCTTACATCTATTATTTTATGTAATTGTTCCTCTGAAATTCCAACCTTGAAAGTAGCAAGAAGTCCTAAAAAAGACATTCTCACCTTTAAGTTTAAGGATTTTAGTCCCGAAGTAGAAGGTGATATTGACACAACTGCTAGAACAGTTTCAATCAGAGTACCCGTAGCTACAAAAGTAATTGCTTTAAAGCCAACCATTAGTCTTTCACCAGAGGCGACCATCAATCCAGGTAATGAAGTTCCTCAAAACTTCACAACGCCTGTAACTTATTTGGTAACCGCTTCTGACTGCACTAAAAGAGCCTATCGAGTTTCAGTTGTAATAGCCCTTGCCTCTGACCCTGAAATCATTGGCATTGAAACAATTAGTGTCAAGACAACGGAGGCTTTTTTTATTTATGGGAAAAATCTAAACCGTGCAACGCCCACATTTTTTCTTACTTCAAAAACTACGGGGAAAGTATATAATTTAACAACAGTTGGAGGGACTTTAACCGCAACTCAAGCTAAAGTACAAGTGCCTTTTGATGTTCCAGTGGGTATTTACTCGGTAAGTGTTACCGTAGCTGGAAGAACATTTAAGTATAGATCATTAGATTTGAAAGTTACAGGTGTGGGAACCGAAACTATCGTAAATCGTATGACTACATTAGCGTATGTAAGAGGAGATGAAATAATTATCACAGGGCATAATATGAAAGCTACAATGCCGCAAATACGGTTTGTACCACAATTGGCAGGGGTGATCGTAATAAAAAACGCCACCCTTAATATTGCTGGAACAGAGTTAAGATATAAGATTGAAACAACATTTGCGGTTCCAAATAGATGGTCATTGACGGTGATTTTGGGAGATAAGCAATATGCTTTGCCTGACTTAGTGACGATAACGAGGTGAAAAATTAAACAAAATTTTACTTAAAATAAATTTGCCATAGTGAAAAATCTACTAATAATTCTTAAAATTATCTTTATAACCAGTACTTGTTTTTGTCAAAAATATGTTGGTACCAATATCAAAC
>JANPIG010000827.1:0-3261 GCA_031424875.1 Cytophagales bacterium | reverse complement strand
CAAATGGCATTGGCTTGGCTGTTGAAAGACGAGCGAGTCACCTCCGTTCTGATTGGAGCAAGTTCCGTAAATCAATTAAAAGATTCATTAGGCTGTTTGGCAAATAAGGCTTTCTCAGCAGATGAATTGACTCAGATTAATGATATTTTGAAATAGATAATTTCGATGTTTGTGATTCGATTGTCGATGTTTGTTACTGATAAGCTTTTTAATACTGATTTTAATGTGAGATTTCGTAACTGGAATTAGATTTGACAACTTTCAAAAAAATTGTCAAATCTTAAATATGCACTCGATTTTCAAGATTTATATAAACACTTCAAAGATCAAATGAAAAAAATATATCTAATACTTTTCTTACTCATCAGCCAGTTCACTTTTGCACAACTGAAAGTGGCTCGCTTATTTTCTGACCATGTAGTTCTGCAAAGACAGAAACCGATTCCCGTATGGGGTTGGGCCACACCTAAAGACAAAATCATCGTTACTTTGGCAGGACAAACCCAAACTGCTATAACCGATGCTTTGGGGAAATGGCAGGTAAAGTTTAATCCTGTGGAAGCGGGCGGACCTTTCGTAATGTCAGTTTCAAATAAAGCTAATTCCCTAAAAATCAATGATATACTGATTGGTGAAGTATGGCTTTGCTCTGGACAGTCCAATATGGAATGGACAGTAAAACAGGCTAATAATTATAAAGAAGAAAAAAAGAACGCTAATTTTCCTCAAATTAGACACTTTTTTGTGGAACATGAAGTAACGATGACCCCTGAAAAAGATTTGAAGTCCGGAGAGTGGAAAGTTGCTTCCGAAGAAACCGTGGGCAATTTCTCAGCAGTCGGATTTTTCTTCGCCCGTGAAATTTATCAGAAACTTAATATTCCTGTTGGCTTACTTCATTCCTCGTGGGGGGGGTCACAAGTAGAGGGCTGGATTAGCAAAGAAGGCATGGCTTCTAATGATGAGTTTAAAAATTATGCTCAAAATTTACCCGATAATTGGACAGGCGCTGATGCCATGCAAGATAAGAAGTTGCGTAAACAATTATTTAAAACGGATTTTTTGCCAACCATAGAGGACGAAAAAAAATACGTATCTGCAGGTTATGATTTCTCAAAATGGCATAGCACTGACAGTCCTTTGGGGCAATGGGATTGGAAAGGTATTTGGGCATTTAGGGGTACGGGGTTCATGGCTCGAAACGTAGAAATTTCTTCAGAAATGGCCAATCAGATGACTATGTTGGGATTAGGGATTCAAGATGCCCAAAATGAGATTTATATTAATGGTAAATTGGTAGCGGAAGGCGTTATGAAAGGCGTTAGAAAAATTGTTATTCCTGCCAATACTTGGAAGGCTGGCACAAATTCATTGGTAGTAAAATTTGGCAAAATGATTGAACCTGCGTGGTATGGTTCAGGGCTAATGGGAACAAATGAAGACCTTTTTGTGAGTACCGATAAAGAAAAAGTAAGCATTGCGCATGGTTGGAAACTGATGCCTTCTTTCGTGGAAAAACATGAATACGCCCATAGCAGTAATAACGTAGGTACAACTATTTACAATGGCATGATTGCACCACTGGTACCTTTTGCAGTGCGTGGTGCATTATGGTATCAAGGTGAAAGCAATGCTGGTAGAGCTTATCAATATCGCCAAAGTTTTCCTTTGATGATTAATGATTGGCGAAAAAAATGGAACGACGATTTTTCCTTTTATTTTGTACAACTTGCCAACTATGGAGGCTACCAAAATAGTAATCAAGGCAGTAATTGGGCAGAACTCCGAGAGGCTCAAACAATGACTTTGTCTTTGCCCAAAACTGGTATGGCAGTAATTACCGATATTGGAAATCCCAATGATATTCATCCAACCAATAAACAGGATGTGGGACATCGCTTGGCCATTATTGCGTTGAAAAATGATTACGGTCAAGACATACTTTTTTCAAGTCCGATGTATGATAATGTTACCTTTGGAGCGAATAACGCTACAATTTCATTCAAATACGTAGGTGGTGGATTAATGGCAAAAGACAAATTTGGCTACGTAAAAGGCTTTGAAATTGCGGGAGAAGATAAAGTTTTCTATTATGCCAAAGCTGAAATTGTGGGCGATAAAGTAATAGTTACACACCCCAAAAATCAGAAGCCTATCGCTGTAAGATACGCTTGGGCAGACTCACCAATGGACGCTAATTTGTTTAGTGCCGAAGGCTTGCCGGTTAACTCTTTCCGCACGGATGATTGGGAGGGTATTACGAGAAAAGTAAAATTTGAGTAGGAATAATTATTAGATCACTTTTTATTACGATAGAATAAAATTTTTAAAAGCTGACCTTTTTGGTTGGCTTTTTTGTTTATAATTTGATAACAATTCCGTTATCCGTAGTTTTTATCAGCGTAGTAATTTTGAAACAAAAACAAAATATGAAAAACAACAGAGCAATTTTTAATCGAAACACTTGGCGAGATTCAGCCTTTAAAATGAGACAAAAATCAGAAAACAAGAGGAAAAATTTAGACGAAAATGAAAAAGTTTCTTTCGATTGGATTTACTAAAAAAGCCTTCCAAATGAATATTTGCGAAGGCCTTTTTTATGACTTTTTTTCTAAATTACTTCAACATAATGGGCAAGGAAACCATTACATTATCCCAACCCAGATTCATAAGAGCTTCTTTATCATTCCCTTTTCCAAAATTTATGGTCAGGTTTTCCACTACTTCATCCATCTTGTGTGAGCTTACCGTTGCTCGCAAAACATCTTTCGCTTCATTGTAGCTGTACGCTCCCCACACGTCCAAATCAGTATTGAAAATGATAGTCCACTCCTTTTCATTTGGAATCATAAATAAGGAATAAACACCCGCTTTGAGGGTTTTGCCTTGAATAGTTACATCTTCATAAAATTTGATTTCAGAGGCTTCATCCGCACCCACACGCCAAACCTTTCCATAAGGCACTAATTTGCCAAAAACAACCCTTTCTTTCTTGGCAGGACGACTGTATGTGAGCCTAATGTACGCCTTATCTCCTACCTTTTGCGGAGCGAATTTTCGGTCATGGGCAAATTCGTCGGGATAATATGCCATATCCATTGGGCTTTTATCTAAACCCTTGAATCTTTGCGCATTAACTCCTAAAATAGAGCTAAACAATAAAGCTAATATCAATAATTTCTTTTTCATAATTGTGTTTTTTGATGAAAGATTTTGTAAATGTACTGAAAAATAATTAACCTTTTTCAAGTTTCAAATTTT
>JANPIG010000826.1:0-1560 GCA_031424875.1 Cytophagales bacterium | reverse complement strand
GTGCAAGACCGCAATCGTAACAAAAGTGGCGATATAAAACCAGATGGCCACGTATAAATGACGCTCACGACGTTTAATAATTGTACCAAACATATTAATGCCGAAAACCACCCAAATTAAGGTAATCAAAATATCAATGGGCCATTCTAATTCAGCGTATTCGTGTGAGGTTGTCATGCCCAATGGGAGCGTAATGGCGGCTAAAACAATGATAGATTGCCAACCCCAAAAGTGTATTTTGCTCAATAAATCGCTATACATTCGAGCTTTGCAAAGCCGTTGAAGCGAGTAATAAACGCCCATAAAAATGGCATTGCCTACGAAGGCAAAAATGACCGCATTAGTGTGCAAAGGGCGAATTCTTCCGAAAGTGGTATATTGGTTTCCCATGTTCATAACAGGGGCAAATAGCTGAGATGCCACAAGGACTCCCACCAACATTCCCACAATTCCCCACACGATAGTGGCTACGGCAAAATCCCGAACAATTCGGTTGTCATAATTAAAGTGTTCTATGGTTGATTGTGGATTCATAAAGCGTTTGTTTTATCTGGTAATTGTTCGTTATCTTCTAATAAAATTCTGATGGAAGGCGTGTATAGATCATCATTTTGACCACTTCGCATTGTCCACAAAAAAGCTCCAAAAAAGATAAGTGCCATTAATAAACTGACACCGACCATAAAAAATATTATCTGCATTTTTTGAATGATTTATACCTCAAAATTCGGGAAATAAAACTCCTCAAAACATGACTAAAATCATTTAAAAAGTTGATTAATGGAAGGGATTTGAAAAGTTTCCAGCAGTTATGAAATGCAGAAACAGACACGCAGATAACGCAGATTTTTATAGATTAAAAAAATCCTTTTAAATCTGCGTTGCCGAAGACATCTGCGTTATCTGCGTGCCAGTTTTGTTTTTACATATAATTCAATTCATTATTCAATTTCAATTTGATGATACGTAATTTGTTCAGGAACAGAATAATAGGATAGGTGGGGTCGAATTCGTGCCATTTTATGCCAAAATTGGCTCTACCGCCTAATTTATGGTGATTGTTATGATAGGATTCTCCCATCATCAAGAAGTCGAAAGGCAGGAGATTTTTGGCAGTATCGTTTACTTTAAAGTTGATATAGCCATATTTATGAGCAAACCAATTGATGATTACGCCATGCACTGGACCCATTAAATAGTGGATTGGAAGCAATAAATATTCCCAATAATGAGTCGCAAATTTCAAGTAAAATAAGGTATAGAGTACGCCCCAGAAAAGTCGAGAAGCCCAATTGGAAGCCAATTTTTCTAAAAAAGTCCAGTTAGGAATATTTACTAAAAATTTGGGGCTTATTTTAGCTTTATTCAAAAAAATATCATGATAAAATTTCTTGGTTTTCCACATCATATCAAACAGATTATTTGAATAACTGGGAGAGTGAGGGTCTTTTTCCGTATCTGCATAGGCATGGTGAAGCCTGTGCATTATGCCATAGATTCGTGGACTCAAAAATGATGAACCTTGGGTTACATATGTGAAGATATAAAAGAATTTCTCCC
>JANPIG010000825.1:0-4563 GCA_031424875.1 Cytophagales bacterium | reverse complement strand
GTGAAAACACCAACAAAGGCTGCAAATTATCAAATTTCATTCAAAACCTAAACAAATTCTTCTCACAAAAAGTCAAATAGTAAATTTCCCATAAAAAAATATCTTTATCCTCTATTCCTACGTTAAATTTGTAATTCTTTAACGCATATAATTGAGAACCTTAATTCAGGAATTGCTCGTCAAATGAGTAGTTTTTGAGGGTTTAAGGTATTTATTTAGATGTTTCAAAATAAACAAAAATCTCAATTTAGAACTCAATCAATCCATAAAATTATTCATCTTAATCTAACAATAAAATTCCTTATGAAACGGATTTCATTGGCATTATTAACTTTCCTATGTGTGGGTATTACAATGCTCAACGCACAGAACGCTAACCCTTTGCAGGGCAAACGGGTTTTGGTTTTCTCTAAAACGGCTGGGTTTCGCCACAGTTCAATTCCTTATTGTACAAAAGCTATCCAAGACATTGCAAAAGTTCATGGTTTTGAAGTGGATACTACTGAAAACGGAGCAAGATTTAACGAAGAAAACCTTAAAAAATACAAGGTCGTTATCTTCAATAGTACCACGGGCAATGTCCTGACCGAACCTCAGCAAATTGCCTTCGAGCGATACATTCAAGCGGGAGGCGGTTTTATGGGTATTCATGCCGCCGCCGATACCGAATATGACTGGCCTTGGTACGGTAAATTAGTAGGTGGGTATTTCACCAATCATCCTGGCAAAAACGTCTCAAACGTGCAGAGTGGCAAGTTTATCATCAAAGATAAAACCCATATTTCAACTAATTTCATGCCCGATTCTGTGATTCGTAAAGATGAATTTTATGCTTTCAAGAATTTCAATCCAGACGTAAAAGTATTATTTACGGTAGATGAAAAATCGTATAAAGAAGGCACAATGGGCGATTTTCACCCGATGGCTTGGTATCATGAGTTTGATGGTGGACGAGCATTTTATACCAATTGGGGGCACACCAACGAGACTTTTTCAGAGGAAATTCCTTTGAAACATTTCTTAGGTGGCTTGCAATGGGCTGCCGCTGGACCTGCCTTAGATTATTCAAAAGTAAAAAGCCAATTACCTCCTGATGAAAACCGTTTTATCCGTACTGTTCTCACTGAAAAGCTGGACGAACCTACTGAATTGGCAGTTTTGGATAATGGCAAAGTGCTTTTTATTCAACGTAAAGGTTTGATGAAAGTATATGACCCAACTAAAAAAACCACTAAAACAGTTGCTGATTTGAATGTATTTTCAGGGAATGAATATGGCTTAATGGGCTTGAATATCGACCCAAAATACAATCAAAATCATTGGGTTTATTTGTATTATTCTCCTCACAGCGGTCAGCCCGACACAGCTCAGCGTCTTTCGAGGTTTGTGTATGATGATGTGAAAGATACCTTGGTGATGTCTTCTGAAAAAGTGATTTTGCGTGTACCTGTAAAGCGGATTGGCTGTTGCCATACGGGTGGTTCAATTGATTGGGATGCCCAAGGAAATCTGTATCTGTCGGCAGGGGATGATACTAATCCATTTGATTCACAAGGCTATGCACCCATTGATAACAAACCAGGTCGTTCGGGCTGGGATGCTCGTTATACTTCTTCGAACACTAACGATTTAAGAGGTAAAATCATGAGAATAAAGCCTCAGGATGATGGAACATATACAATTCCCGAAGGAAATTTGTTTCCAAAAGGAATGGCAATGGCACGTCCTGAAATCTATGTGATGGGAAATAGAAACCCTTATCGTATTTCGGTAGATAAAAGAACGGGCTTTTTGTACTGGGGTGAAGTAGGTCCAGATGCAGGAGAAAATTCTGATAAATATGGTCCTCGTGGACACGATGAAGTAAATCAGGCTCGTAAGGCTGGCTATTATGGATGGCCCCTTTTTGTAGCTGACAACAGAGCGTATAATCAAAGAGACTTCAATAAAGACAGCACTTGGACAAAGTTTGATCCATTACACCCCATTAACGATTCTCCGCATAATACGGGTTTGCGTGAATTGCCTCCTGCTCAGAAAGCCTTTATCTATTACCCTTATAAAGAGTCTCCCGAATTTGGGGACATTGTGGGCAAGGGCGGACGTAATGCCATGGCAGGTCCTGTGTATTATGCAGGAGATTATGATGCCAATTCAAAAGTGAAATTTCCCAGTTATTTAGAAGGAAAATTCTTTGCCTACGACTGGATGCGTGATTGGATAAACTTGGTTACGATGAAACCAAATGGAGACTTTGTTTCGATGGAACGTTTCATGCCCAATACCAAATTTAGCCACCCAATGGATATGATGTTTGCCAAAGATGGTTCATTGTATATGTTGGAGTACGGTCAAAATTGGTTTGCTCAAAATGATGATGCTCGTTTGACACGAATAACCTTCAATGCGGGCAATAGAGTTCCTGAACTGATGGCTTCAGCCGATAAAAAAACTGGCTCAATGCCCTTAAAAGTAACTTTTTCTTCAGAAGGGACCAAGGATCCTGATGGTGATAAACTTACTTACGAATGGACATTTGGAAAGGGATTACCTAAAAGTAACGTAGCCAATCCCACTTTTACATTTACAAAAGCGGGCATTTATAACCCAACTTTGAAAGTAAAAGATGCCGCTGGCAATGTAGCTGAAAAAACCATGGAAATTAAAGTAGGAAATGAAGTACCGAAGGTTGATTTAGCCATAAAAGGCAACAAATCTTTTTATTGGAATGATAGCAAAGTAGCCTACGAAGTCAAGGTTTCGGACAGAGAAGATGGGTCATTGGAAAACAAGAAAATCAAGGATGAAGATGTCCAGGTAAACATTGATTATTTGGAAGGATTTGACAAGACAATTATTGCTCAGGGACACCAAGCAAATATGAGCGTATCGTCTGGAAAACGCTTAATTGAACTTTCTGACTGCAAATCTTGCCATTCGGTTGACCAAAAATCTATAGGACCAAATTATAAAAGCGTTGCCAAAAAATATAAAGGGCAATTCATGATTGAAGGTAAATTATCAGATAAAATCATCAAAGGCGGCGGCGGCGTTTGGGGCGAACAACCCATGGCAGCTCACCCACAAGTGAGCAAAGCTGATGCTACTGAAATGGTGAAATATATCTTGTCGTTGGCGGATGATAAAAAAGCGAGTCAGCCCGTGAAAGGTGAGTATTTGACCAAAGACAATGGCAAGGCAGGAACGTATATGTTCTCGGCAAGTTACACCGACAAAGGAGCAAATAAAATACCTTCGCAAACGGGTTCAAAAACCTATACCTTGAGAAGTGCCAAAATAAAAGCTAATACGTATGACTCTCAGAAAGAGACGATGAAATATAAAATCGATGGCTTGGGCGAAGTAGTAATTGCCACGGCTGATAAAAGCTATGTTTCTTATAATGACATTGACCTCACGGGCATTGGTGCATTCACGATAATGGCAGTTGCCTCAGATGACCGAACGGCAGGAGGAAAAGTAGAAATACGCTTAGATTCACCCACAGGGCAACTTTTGGGTACGGCAGAAGTAACCAAAGCTGCTCCAAAACCCATAAAAGTACCCATTAACGCCAGCACAGGATTTCATAATCTGTTCTTGGTTTTCACGAATCCAGAAAATCAAGGCAAGCCACTTTTTGCGGTAATGGACATTACTGCGGAGAAGGAAGTTGGAGGAGTTTCGGGGTCTGGGAAGTAGGGAATTTTAGGTGTAGAAAAGTCCTTCAAACTTTGGGTTTGGAGGTCTTTTTTTTGGCAGTTTTAAATTATAAGTCGCCAAAAGTGGATTAAAAAAGGTAGTTTTGGCTGGATATAAATTTTATAAGTCGCCAAAAGTGGGTTTGAAAAGGTAGTTTTGGCGACTTATAAATTAAGAAGTCCTTCAAATGTAGTTTTTGAAAGGCTTTTGTTCGTATTTTAAAAAATCTTATAATCAACGGTATAAACTCCCGTAAGCGTAGTTACAAACACTTTATCCTAAAATTTTGAAACGGAATGTTTTTTGCTGTAAATTTGTTCCAATATCAAATCAACAAGCAAATGGCAAAACCAATAAAAGAAACCCCAACACTAACGGGAAAAGATGCAGAACGCTTTTTTAAAAGAATGGAAAACGTTGAAAAAATTTCAGCGGAAGAAGTCGAACGAATTAAACGTAATGCAAGCAAACACGTTTTTGCATTTTAGTAAAGTATGACAGATAAACCACTAATTAAAATTTTGAAAGATGATATTGTTCCAAAGCCTTTTGACTGCGGAGATGATGATTTGAATGATTTTTTCTTGAATGATGCAAAGCTATATCACACTCAAAGGTTGTCAGTTACTTATTTTGAAGAGAATGAAACACAAACAGTTTTCTTCTTTTCGTTGATAAATGACCGCATAACCACTTCTGACACAGATAAATGGAATAAGTTAGCGAGAAACATTCCTAACTCAAAAAGACGTAAAGGCTATCCAGCGGTAAAGATTGGACGTTTAGGGATAAATAAAGATTTGCAGGGTAAAGGAATTGGAACAGAAGTAATGGACATTATCAAAAATTTTATAGGTTTTG
>JANPIG010000824.1:0-4001 GCA_031424875.1 Cytophagales bacterium | reverse complement strand
GCAAAACGGAAAAAATCTTTTGGCAAGCAGAATCTATTGAAGAATTGGCAAATAAAATGGATTTAAATTCTATTAAATTATCCGAAACTATCAATCGTTTTAACGAATCTTGCAATGATAAATTTGATAAGTATTTTGGTAGAAATTTAACCAATTCCGAAAATGTTTTTTCCATTAACAATGCTCCCTTTTATAGTATTTTGACGGATGCGTATTCATTAAGTTCTTTCGGAGGATTAGCTGTAAATGATAAATTAGAAGTTTTAAACGAAAACGAAAAGCTCATAAATGGACTTTTTGCGGCTGGTTAAATCATTGGAGTCCATGCCACAAGTGGCAATGCTTTTTGTGGAGGAATGGTGCTGACCCCTGCCTTAAGTTTTGGTAAATATTTAGGCGAGACACTATAATTGTTAAAGTTTGTATTGTTGCGATATTCCTTTTAAACAACAATTCAACAAAACGACAATTGATACAAATAGAAGAATAAAGACCTCGTGATGTATTTCAAGTAGAAACTGTCCAGATTCCCACTGAATTAAAAATTAGGTGGATTGAAGATGCTGTGCTTGCAGGAGTGAAACGGGTTCAAATGTCGTCTTTTGTTCATCCCAAACTCGTGCCACAAATGGCTGATGCTGAAGCGGTTTGCTTAGGCGCTCATAAACAAGAAGGGGTAATTTATAGCGGTTTGGTTTTGAATGTAAAAGGGGTTGAAAGAGCCATTAAATCTGGCTTAAACCATGTAGCGATTTCAATGTCGGCAAGTGATACGCATAGTCGCAAGAATGCTAATAAATCTTTGGATGAAGCATTAATTGAGTTTTCAGAAATGGCGAGAGCTGCCAAAGAAGCAGATTTGACAGTTAGAGGTGGAATTCAATGTGCTTTCGGTTGTCGGTATGAAGGACAAATTTCTGAGCAATTTGTCATTGATTTGGCTAAAAAGCACCTCGATTTAGGCCTTGATGAACTTTCGTTGGCAGTTGTTACGGTTGATGGTATCATGGCATCTGACACAACGGCTCCTTATGCTATCAAATCTTTTCAAGATATGAATGGCACTAAACTTTGGGATGCCAAGAAATGTACTTTTGTGATTGACCATGCTTTACCCGTACCCAACGAACGAATCGCTAATTTGCACAAATTTATGCGTGATTTTGCGGTTGAACAAAATATTCGTTTGTTTGATATTGGGGAAGGTATTTGTCATCAATTAATTGTTGAAAAAGATTTGGTTCGTCCTGGCCAAGTTTTCATTGGTGCAGATTCGAATACCTGTACTTATGGAGCATTAAACGCCTTTTCAACGGGTGTTGGTTCGTCAGATTTAGCGGCTGTCATGCTTATAGGCAAGATTTGGCTGAAAGTTCCAGAAACATTAAAGGTAAATTACAAAGGCATTTTACCTGAATGAATTGTAGCAAAAGATTTGATTTTGGCTTTGGGTAAAATTTTAGGAATTGATGGAGCCACAAATCGAAATTTCAAAGGAAGAATGGGCAATCCTAATGCACAAGTTTATCTGAGTTCACCCTCTATAGTAGCAAAATCTGCCCTGGCAGGGGTAATTACCGATTAGCTTCATGAATGATTAAAGTGGAAATAGTAATTTTAAAGAATAATTAATTTCTAAAATTTCCCTTTTTCAAAATATCAATCTTGAAAAATGTTATTTATTTAGTTTTTTTAGTAGATTTGTATAATTGACAACACTATTTTAAAACCGCCACCAAATATAATCTTTTAATTTATCAACCATGAAATTGTTTAAATTTCTTATTTTTATAATCCTTATTTCTTCGAATGGAAATTCTAATGCACAATATTTAGAGTTATCCCCTGAAAAAGCCCCTCTAAATTGGTTCAATCTTGATTCTCAAGAAAATGGAGTACGTGGAATCAGCACTGAAAGGGCTTACCGTGATTTCTTGAATAATAAGCTGTCAAAACAAGTCATTGTTGCTGTAATTGATTCTGGGTTAGACATTGAACACGAAGATTTGAATGATAATGTTTGGATTAATACTAAAGAAATTCCGAATAATGGTATTGACGATGATAAAAATGGCTACATAGATGATATGAACGGTTGGGATTTTTTAGGTGGTAAAGACGGAACCGACATTGCCCGTGAAACGATGGAGGTAACCCGTGAATATGGACGTTTGAAGAGAATTTATCAATATATTCAAGATGTAGAGAGTCTTTCTCCATCAATGAAAATAGAGTATGCTTTGTACAAAAAATATAAAGCCAAGTATGAAGCAAAAGTGAAGGAGTTGCAGGAACAAGGTCCGTTTGTCATTAAATTATACGAAAAATATATTGATTCAAAATTGCTTCTGACTAGTTACTTAAAATTAAAAGATATTAGCAAAGCTGATTTGAATAAAATAACTACCACAGACCCTGAGGATGTGAAGAAAGCAAAGAGAGTTTTTGAATTATTAGAACAAATTGGTCAAGATGAAGACAAACTGAAAGAAGCTTATGAATATTATGATGCACAGTTCAAATTTGGCATAAATCTATCGTTTAATCCAAGAGGAATAGTTGGGGATGATCCTGAGAATTTGAACGATAAAGATTACGGAAATAACGAAGTAAAAGGCCCTGATGCACGTCATGGCACCCATGTAGCAGGAATTATTGCGGCAAATAGAAATAACTCTTTGGGAGTTTCAGGAGTAGCCAATAACGTCAAAATTATGGCAATACGTGCTGTTCCAGAGGGTGATGAGCGTGATAAAGACATAGCCAATGCTATTAGATATGCAGTAGATAATGGAGCTAAGGTGGTAAATATGAGTTTTGGTAAATCAGTTTCACCACAGAAACAAGCTGTTGATGAAGCTGTAAAATATGCTCAATCTAAAGGTGTTTTATTAATTCATGCGGCAGGAAATGAAAATGAAAATATTGATGTTAGTGATAACTATCCTTCTAAAAAATTCTCGGATGGAAAAATTGCTGATAATTGGATAGAAGTAGGGGCAACATCTTGGATGTCACCACCTAGCCAAGTAGCTGAATTTTCTAATTATGGACATAAAACGGTTGATGTTTTTGCACCGGGAGTAGATTTGAAATCTACGGTTGTAGGCTCTAAATATGAGGATTTGAGCGGTACAAGCATGGCTGCGCCCGTAGTTACTGGTTTGGCGGCCATGATTTTTTCTTACTATCCTGAATTTGATTACAAACAAGTAAAAAAGATAATTTTAGAATCTTCAATTAAATTTCCGAAGTTAAAAGTGTCTCAACCAGGTACTGGAGAATTGGTAGATTTTTCATTACTTTCATCAAGCGGAGGAATTGTAAATGCTTATGAGTCAGTAAAATTGGCAGAGGAAGAGTTAAAAAGAATCACGAGAAAATAAATTTCGATGTTAGATTTTCGAGGTCCGATGTATGGAACGAAAAACTAGCATCGAAAACCGACAATGACTTTTGTTTACGGAGATAATATAGATACCGACCGCATAATCGCAGGTAAATATACCAAGACCCTTGATATGAATACCCTTGCAGAACACGTTTTGGAGGATTTAGACCCAAATTTCAAATCTAAGTTTAAGCAAGGAGATTTTTTAGTTGGGGGCGAAAATTTTGGCTGTGGATCTTCCCGTGAACAAGCACCCACCGCCTTGAAATTATCAGGAGTATCAGTGGTAATCGCTCGCTCGTTTGCACGAATATTTTTTAGAAATGCTATTAACATAGGTTTGTCAGTGCTGGAAATCAAGAATCATGATATTGAAATAAACGAAGGGGGCTTGGCAAATTATTTAAAGAAATACGGTGATTATTATTTATAAAGTACTGAATTTCAATACTTAAAAAACACGAATCTTTTATCAGGTTCGTGTTTTTGTTTACTTAGAAAATCATTTTAGAGTCTAAAACAATAATTTATGTCAAACTTCAAACGAGAAATCCGTCTTTATGATGCTGTAATGCTTGTTTCGGGTTCGATGATTGGTTCTGGAATTTTC
>JANPIG010000823.1:0-5786 GCA_031424875.1 Cytophagales bacterium | reverse complement strand
ACACTATTACCGACGAAGTTTCACAATTGAAACTCAACGAAATTGGTGAAATTACTTTAAAAACTGCTAAGCCAATTTTTGCTGATAAATACGCCGATAATCCTGCCAATGGAGCATTTATTTTAGTGGATGATTCAAACTCGACTGTGGGAGTTGGGTTTGTGTTGTAGTGATTTAATGATTTTATTGGGTGAATATATCAAATCTGTACTATTTTTGATATAAAAGTTGTCAACGCCAGATAGTTTATCGTTTCAATGGTTTTTAAGATTACTATAAAACTTTTCCTCAGTTTTTAACGTTAAAATCCTACAAATCAAAATACTATGGAACAGGAACAAACGCCCGATAATAAACTTGACCGTATCATCGAAGCTCGTATGAAATTGAAAGCACGGTTTGAGGAAAAAATGAAACTAACGCCTTCGATGGCGGATGAAAAACCGCAAGGTAAAGGGCCTATCAATCGTCATGGAATGCCAAATACCCCTGTTGGTCAAACACTTACGACCAAGTGGCCCGTTTTGGATTTAGGATATCAGCCCAAAGTTCCGTTGGATAAATGGAGGCTTTTCGTTGATGGTGAGGTGGAAAATCCAGTTATACTTACTTGGGAAGATTTCATGGATTTACCCCAAACTGAAGATGTGTCAGATTTTCACTGCGTAACCACGTGGTCAAAGTTGGATATGGTTTGGAAGGGTGTTCGCCTATTGGACTTGGCGGCATTAGTACAACCTAAAGAAACTGCTACGCATATTATGTGTTATGGATACGATACTTATACCACCAACGTATCACTCGAAGAAGCACTAAAACCTGATGTTTTATTAGGGCATACAGTTGACGGTCAGCCGCTTGCGGTTGAACACGGCGGACCTTTACGGATGATTACCCCACAACTTTACGCATGGAAAGGCTCGAAATGGATAAAAAGAATTGAGTTTTTGCCAAAAAATAAACTTGGTTTTTGGGAAGAAAGAGGCTATTCAAATACAGCATATCCTTGGCGAAATGATAGATATAGTTGAAATTAATATTTGTTATAAAATAAAAAATTAGACCATCGATTGAGCGAATAAGGCGAATTTACACAGATTTTTTTAATATGAATCTCTGTTTAAATCCGTTGAATCCGCTCACTCTGTGGTCTAATTTTTTGTATATTATTCTGAAAACAAATCCTCAATATCCTTTTAAAACCTCCCTCGCAATCACAATCTTTTGAATTTCAGAAGTTCCTTCACCAATGGTACAAAGTTTGGAATCACGATAGAATTTTTCTACAGGAAAATCTTTTGTATAGCCATATCCCCCAAAAATCTGTACGGCATCAGTTGATACCTCTACACAAATTTCAGAGGCATAAAATTTTGCCATTGCCGCTTCTTTTGTCATGTGCGTACCTTCCATTTTGAGCGATGCAGCTTCACGAGTCATTAATTCGGCAGCGTGAATTTTTGTTGCCATTTCTGCCAACTTGAAGCTAATTCCTTGAAAATTGGCAATCGGTTGTCCAAATTGATGACGTTCTTGGGCGTATTTGGCAGCGGCAGACATTGCCCCTTTGGCTATACCTAATGAAAGAGCAGCAATTGAGATTCTTCCACCATCCAAAATTTTCATAGCTTGCTTGAAACCATCCCCTTCTTCTCCCAAACGAGCTGAAATAGGCACTCGACAATCCTCCAAAATCACTTCAGCAGTTTCGGAAGCTCTCATGCCTAACTTGTTTTCTTTCTTTCCGTATTTCAGTCCAGGGTTACTTCTTTCTACGATAAAAGCTGTGGCATTGTTTTTCCCTCCAATTTCTCCCGTGCGAGTCATTACCACTACTACATCACCCGACTTTCCGTGGGTAATCCAGTTTTTTGCACCATTTATTATATACTCATCACCATCACGAGTGGCGGTACACATCATACGGGCAGAGTCTGAACCCGTGTTAGCTTCGGTCAAAGCCCATGCCCCAATCCATTGACCAGTGGCCAGTTTTGGTAGGTACATTTGTTTTTGTTCTTCCGAACCAAATTGCAATATATGATTGGTACACAGCGAGTTATGAGCAGCCACTGATAGCCCTATTGAACCACAAACTTGGGCAATTTCGTCAATGACTGATACGTATTCCTGATAAGTAAGTCCTGAGCCACCATATTGTTCAGGTACGAGTACCCCCAAGAAACCATGCTCACCCATATTACGCATGAGGTCGATGGGAAAAGTTTGAGCTTCGTCCCACTCCATTACGTGTGGACGGATAAAACGTTCGGCAAAATCTTGGGCAGATTGACGGACTAATGTTAATTGTTCTGATTTGTACATTTCTAATGTTGATGATATTATTTTTAACGAATTAATGGTGAATAAATTGGACAAAGTTAGGTTTTCTAATACATTTGTGAATAGTATTTTTGGAATTTGTATTACCTTAGACTTTGGAAAATCTCTCCATAAAGTGCTGTAATTTCTTAAAATTATTTTATTATGCAAGACATTTTGTCAAGTTCAGTAGTAGTAAAGACAGGCCAAGTGGGAGTGGCAAGGGTCATTTTCAGTAATTCTCCTACCAATTCTATGCCAATTGTATTATTGGAAGAATTGGCAATGACCATTACAAAATTGGGTGAAGATAACGAAGTACAAATCATTATTTTGCAAAGTGGCGGGGAACGTACTTTTTGTTCGGGAGCAGACTTTGAAGAATTAAAGCAAATTAGGGATGCAGCGGCTGGAAAAATATTTTTTAATGGTTTTGCAAAAGTTATCAATTCTATCAGGAAATGCCCTAAAATTATCATTGGACGAGTGCAAGGAAAGGCAGTTGGCGGAGGCGTAGGTTTAGCGGCAGCTACGGATTATTGTGTGGCAACCAAGTTCGCAGCCATCAAATTGAGCGAATTAAACATCGGAATTATACCTGCCGTGATAGAACCGGCCGTAGAACGAAAAATAGGACTTTCCTCATTTTCGAGGTTGTCTTTAAACCCCACAGAGTTCTTCTCACCTGAATGGGCAAAAGACCAAGGATTATTTATGGAAGTGTATGATAATATAGAAACGATGGACGAAGCCGTAGAAAATTTAGCGAATCGTTTAGCGAATCATAGTCCAGAAGCCCTTAGGGAACTCAAAGAAATTCTTTGGAAAAATACAGAACATTGGGATTCGCTTTTGTCAGAAAGAGCGGAGGTCAGTGGGCGCTTAGTGTTGGGACTGGATTTGGGATAAAGCTTTCATAGAGATTTACATAATTAAAACAAATTTTGTAAAACGTTAATCTTTTGTTAATTAATACTTTCGCTTAAGTACTCACGTTTTAGCTTCAAACCAAATAAACAAACCAATGAAAAATTTCATTAAAACACTTGCCATTTGTGCCTTATTTTTTACAAAAACCTTTGTGAGTGATGCTCAACAAGTAATTATGGAAAAACCACTCGTTAAAAAAATCGAAGTAAACGGTAGTGCCGAACAAGAAGTTCTACCCGATGAAATTTTTGTCAATATCACGCTTCGGGAGTATTTTAAGGATAAAGACAATAAGAACAAGGTGGATATTATGGCGCTGGAAAAGCAGTTGCAAAAGGCAGTTGAAGAAGCGGGCATTCCGAAAGAAAACTTTACCATTGGGGCAATGAATGGCTATCGTGAGTGGTGGGGGCGGAAAAAACCGACCACCTTTTTAGAAAGCAAAAGTTATATTTTGAAAGTGCCAAATTTGTATAAAATCGACGGTATTATTGCACGAGTTGATGATAAAGGCTTGGCTTCAACCAATATTGAACGTTATGAATTTTCAAAGATTGAGCAGTTACGTAAAGAAATCAAAATCAAGGCTTTACAGGCAGCAAAGGCAAAAGCTCAATATCTTTTGGAAGGTATTGGTGAGCAGTTGGGTGAAGCCATCGACATCATCGAAATAGATAATGGCTATCAAAATCCACAACCTATGTATGCTAATATGATGATGAAATCAGTAGGTGCAGCGGCTGACTCAGCTATGCCTGAAAGTACAATTGATGTTCAGAAAATAAAAGTCCGTTACGAAATCAAAGCAGTTTTCAAGATTAAGTAAGTAGCATTTAAAATTACAAGTTTATCGTTTATAAGTTCAAAATCTACGGAATAATTTCAACTTATAAACTTTCAACTCATAAACTCATATACTTTCAACTTATAAACTCCAAAAAAATATTATCTTAGTAGCACGATTCAAAAGGTCGTGCTTTTTTTGTTTTTCATACCTTTATCCCGACAATTTTATCATGTTTTTAGAAAAAGACTTCACACAGATTCATGAATTAGGCATTGATTTAGAAACTGTTTATCAACAAATTAACGATTTCAAAGAGGGCTTTCCCTTTATGCAATTGCAAAAAGCCGCAACTCCTAATGATGGCGTAACGCAATTATCCGAAGAGCAATTAAAGAAGTATTCCAATTTCTACGATAGTAAGGTTGCCAAAATTACACCACTCAAATTTGTGCCAGCTTCGGGTGCGGCTACTCGGATGTTTAAATCGCTCTTCTCTTTCTTAGAAGAAGGTAAATCAGATAAATCGACTAATGAGTTTTTTGAGCGATTATCAGAATTTGCTTTTGCCGATGATTTAAAAAAAATTGTTCCAGAAGGTTCTGATAATCAAACCATCGCAGATTATTATTTAACCCGAAAAGGTTTGGAATATGGTACTCTTCCAAAAGGTTTATTGAAGTTTCACAAATACGAAAGTTCCACTCGGACTGCTTTAGAAGAGCATTTGGTGGAGGGAGCAAATTATGCTCAAAACAATGGAAAAGTACAACTTCACTTCACAGTTTCCCCTGAGCATTTAAGTCGCTTTTTAAAATTATTGAATAAAGTAGTGCCAGATTATGAGGCAAAATTTAACGTAAAATTCGATATTTCATTCTCGGAACAACGCCGTTCTACTGACACTATTGCGGTAAACATGGACAATACTCCTTTCCGTGAAAAAGACGAATCTCTACTTTTTCGTCCTGCAGGACACGGGGCTTTATTGGCAAATTTGAATGACATCAAAGCTGATATTGTCTTTATCAAAAATATTGATAATGTTGTTCCCGACCGTATTAAACAGACTACTTATGACTATAAAAAGGCATTGGCAGGAATTCTTCTAAAATATCAAGATTGTATTTTTGATTATCAATATAAATTGAAGGAATGGGCATCTGAGCCACTTATGGTAGAAATTTCACACTTTTTGGAACAAGAACTTTGCATTTTACCTCCCCCTGAATTTGCTACTCTCAACCAAAATCAGAAAGTAATGTATTTTCAGAAAAAACTTAATCGTCCTTTGCGGGTATGTGGGGTTGTGAAGAACACTGGAGAACCTGGAGGCGGACCATTTTGGTGTAAAAATGCCGATGGAAGTACGTCTTTGCAAATTGTAGAATCTGCTCAAGTAGATATGAATAATGAAGAACAAAAAGCAATTTTCAACAATTCAACGCACTTTAATCCTGTAGATTTGGTGTGTTCGATGAAAAACTATCGCAATGAGAAATTTGATCTTTTGAAATTCCGTGATCCTAAGACGGGTTTTGTTACTGAAAAATCAAAAGACGGAAAAGCCTTGAAAGCTCAGGAACTCCCAGGACTATGGAATGGCTCAATGGCAGACTGGAATACGATTTTTGTGGAAGTACCTTTAATTACTTTTAATCCTGTGAAGACGGTGAATGATTTGTTGAGAGAAGAGCATAAGGCGTAACCCTTAGCACGGCAATCTTGTACCATGAATTGGACTCCGATT
>JANPIG010000822.1:0-2375 GCA_031424875.1 Cytophagales bacterium | reverse complement strand
GAAAGCCATCATCCGTTCATTGTTATACCCGGCATCAAAAGTGATTTTTTCATTTTTAATGGAATTTATTGTTTAATTAATGGTTTAGTTTCACGGACAGTTACATCGCCAAAAAATATCTTCATATCATCGCTTTTCATGTCTTGATTGCCAACTTTCCCTAAAACTGAAACATCTTTACGGGTTTTATCCGCATAAATTGCTTTACCATCTTTGAAGCCTTCAAATTTTTGAAAATATGTGGCAGTTGAATGATAATTTCCATCAACGCCTTTCTCGAATTTTGATACCGTTGCCACATCATAGTTAGTAATATCCACCTTATCGTATTGTGGCAAACTAAGTAAACTATTCAAATATCCTCCAATCGGCAATCTTTTAGTAATATTATTTCTACCCGTTACTTGCATTTTTGAACCATCCAAAAACAAAGATTTTGCTTGTTCAATGGCTTCTCTGCGTTCTTCCATTGATAAAGATTTATTAGTGATAATAGAAATATAATTCTGTAAATCCGCTACACGGCTTTCGGTCAGTTTACGATACTCTTCCAAGCGGTCTTCTTTGAGGGCTTGAGCTTTTATGGTGATTGATAGGAGGTTCATAATTAGAAAGATGATTATATTTTTCATGATGTTTATATTTTTTTATAGTACGTTGAAAAGACTTACCTTACTTCTTGAATAGTTAATATTTTATATTTCCCGCCATCTCCCAAAGTCGAGCGTTTTTCGATGGCATTCACTTGACGAATCAGTTTGGCATTTAAAATCAATCTGCTCAAAAACGTACTCAATGCTTGTATTTCAAGGGGTTTTTCAGGATTATCAATAAATATTTGGACTTGGGTATCTGTAAAGAATAATTGGTCCTTTTTGCTACTTCTTAAAGCACTTCGGTTTTCAAAAGGAATACTCTCGTCTGTCAATTGATTCAAAAAAGCATTTAAGTCATCAAAACTTACAGTCGGCTTTGGCTTAGGAGTTGGTTCAATGATGGTTGTTTTCTTATAATTAATCTGCCATTGAGGCGTTTGACGGGGTTTGTCGAGTGGTTGATTATAAAACATAGTATTAACTAATAAATCAAAACGATTTTTACTGTCATTTAATAAACTCTCCCAAGTGATATCGTTATTTGAAGCTTCGGCAAAAGTGAGTGCTTCGAGCCAAGCGTAGGTATAAAACCCACCATAAGTTTTTTGTCCTGCTGCTAATTCCCCTTTTTGAGTACTGCAAATCAACACGTCACCATCTGTTTTTACAAAAAGTTGAGAAAGAATATAGACATCCTCTGCTACGTCAATACCACGAGTATCCAGAGGCTGAACCATTGGAGGCAAAACTTTTGGCGAAATTTCTGAACAACAATCCCCTAAGGTAACGCACAATCGAGCATTCTTTAATTTCAATTTTAGATGAACTTCGTCCAATCCAAAATTATTATCATCTTTCAACATCATTAATGGAAAGAGATTCGGTATATCTTGGACGGTATATCCATGACCCGAATAAAGGAAAAAAATTACATCATTTGCTTCACATTGTAAATTATTGATTACAGAATCAAGGGCAGTTTTGCCAAAACGAGAATCGCTAATAACCATCGGATTATAGCTCATTCGTAAAGAACTCGCCACTTTGGCGATTTTCAGATTCATATCAATTAAGTCTTTTTGGCAAGAAGACCCAATTTTCGGGTCTTTTGTATCCGCTACAAAAATTGCATGAAAAGTTTGAGCATTAAGGCTCTGGAAAAATGCTAAAAATATGATGATAAACATCAATCGGTATGTAATGAATTTGTGGTTCATATTGAAATATTTAAGTATATCAGTTTATATAGGAATCTACGAAACCTTATCAGTGATTTGAAAAGTTTTTTGATAACTAAGAAATCAGAAGAAAATTGGAGAAATAATCAAAGAAACAAAATCTTTGTTGGGAGGAAGTAGCGATTTTATCATATGCAAGATTTTGCTAGTGAATATTGGGTTTTCGAACATAAAATTAATCAAAACGCAACTTACGAAATTTCAATGATTTCAGCATCAGTAAGTTATCTAATTTTATTATACGGTAAAATTGCAGATTAAACAGTTGTATTGTTAAATGTAATAGGGTTAATCAATACAGAAGACTATCATAACATAGATTTTCGGTTCGGAAAATAGGACAACCTTTACGTAAATATATCAAGCAGTTTTGGCATTATATCAAAAAATAATTCTATGCCGTATGCTACGAAAATAGCTTGACAGTTTCTAAAAAGCCTTTTCAGGCTGTTTTTTTACCACATTAGAAAACCTTATTTTTTTATAAGGATACCATCTTAATTTTTCAACACGCCCAGAATTGTGACATTGAGTGGGTGTT
>JANPIG010000821.1:0-2387 GCA_031424875.1 Cytophagales bacterium | reverse complement strand
AAAAATTTGGCAGAACAAATTTCGATTTTGGAAGTGGATGACCGAACAATTGATGCTAATAAATTGACTCGTTATTTACAAATGAATAATGGGCAAAATATTGGTAATAGCCTGATTAGAAGGGATGTAGAAGCTAATAATGCCAACGATTTTTCAGAAAGAGAGATTTTGTATAAAGTGCTGTTTGATATGCGAAGGGACGTTACGGAATTGAAAAAGATGTTTTTGGAAGTCTTGCAAAACGGCGATATTAGTCCTGAAATATTGAAAGAAAATCAAGCCATTTTTCAAGATATTGATTCAGAAAAATCATTTCCATATTCTCCAAATGCTTATCCTACTGAAAATAATCCATCAAGAATGTTGCCCAATGGACACGGAAATCATCATCCCAATCCAGAATTAACAATTATTAACTTACATGGTGAAAATCAGCAAGCTAAAAATGGTTTTATTGACGTTACTCATGAAGCCGAAGAAGTTTCTTTTTCATTGGAAAAACAAGAGAAAGATATGATTATCAAGGCTTTACAGAAAAATAAAAACAAACGAAAATATGCCGCACAAGACTTGGGAATATCTGAAAGAACGCTTTATAGAAAAATTAAACAGTATGACATTGAGGAAGAGTAAGTTTCAATTAACAATGAATGATGAACAATTAATACTCGCTTCTTCCAAACGTTTCTTTTTTCACAAATCTGTTGTTTCCTTTTTTCAACTATTAATTATTACTTGTTCATTATTCATTGGAACATCAGGTTGTTACTCATTCCGAGGCACAAGTCTTGACCCAAATTTGAAAACTATTTTAATACAAAACTTTGCTTTTCAGACGGCAGGAGGACCAGCCAATTTGAGTTTGACTTTTAATGAAAAATTAAAAGAATATTTTCAAAGAAACACCTCACTTAAGACCACCACCACCAATCCTGATTTGATGTTTGAAGGAGCAATCACAGGGTTTGAAGTAGAGGCAAAAGCACCTACTTCTGATGACAAAGGAGGACTTAACCGTCTGACTATCAGAATACAAGTAAAATTTACTAATGCTAAAGATGAAAGCAAAAACTATGACCAAGAATTTGCATTTTATCAAGATTTTGCTCAAACTCAGACCATTACAGCGGTACAAGGGGAGTTAATTCCCAAAATTTTAGATCAAATTGTACTGGATATATTTAACAAAACTGCGGGGGAATGGTAATACATTTATTGAATTTTGAATTGTTGATTTGTTGAAAACAGATACTACAATTTCAACAATTCAACAACTCAATAATTCAAAAATTAAAAACCGTGAATAAAGACATCTTTTCATACTTAGCAGCTCATCCTTTCAACTTTTCTTTGACGGATGTAAAAACTGTTGAGGCAATTACAAATCAATACCCTTATTGTCAATTGGCTCATACACTCTTAGCAAAGGGATATCATACACAATTTGCAGAAGAATTAGCCTTTGAGAAGATTCGCTACGCCTCTGCCCATGCGCTTAGTCGAAATGCCTTACGTAAGGTTATCAATGGTAATTTTAGAAATGAACAAGTTGTTTCTACACAAGGGAAATTTGAGTCTGAATATTTACATAAGTTTAATGAAGTTTATGAAAATCAAATAGTTGACAAAAATGAGAGTGCAATTCCTGAAATTTCTGACCAAGAGATTTTAATGAACTCACCTGTGGTGGAGGACTATTTAATTGATGAAATTGCTCAGAGAATACAGCTTCAAAATTCCATTATTGATAGTTTTTTAACTAAAGACCCGGGGTTAATTCGTACTACCAAGAGTCAGTTGGAATCTATGGGTAAACAAGAGGATTTATCAGTAGGAAGCGTACGTTTAGAAAAAGGAATTGTTACTGAAAGTTATGCCAAAATATTGACCATGCAGGGGCGTAGAGATAAAGCAATTGACGTTTATGAGAAATTAATTTTGAAATTCCCAGAAAAAAAGGCGTACTTTGCATCCAAAATTCAAGAATTGGCATAGGATATGTAAGTTATAAAGTTAAAGTAGTTAAACAGTTTTAAAGTTGGGCTATTATGATTACAACTCTTTAACTCTTTAACTATATAACTCTATAACTTTTCAACTTAATAGAATCCTTAAATTAAATTTAAAAGAAAATGTTCGGAGCAGTTATCGTTATCATTTGCATTATTGCAGTTTTATTAGTTTTCGTAGTATTAATCCAAAATCCAAAAGGTGGAGGACTTTCAGGGGAGTTCGGCACGGCAGGTGCGAGCCAAATGTTTGGCGTACAACGTACAGGAGATCTTTTAGAGCAAATCACTTGGGGTGGAGCTATCACTATGGCATTATTAGTTTTGGCAACAAAATTTATTACCCCTACGGAAGGAGTATCAAACGTTCAGTCTGAA
>JANPIG010000820.1:0-4079 GCA_031424875.1 Cytophagales bacterium | reverse complement strand
CTCAGGATTTGTGTATTATAACACCAAAGTTTTAAATACCTATCAAACCGAGCAAGAAGCGGAAGACAATCAAGTGGCTTATGAAAAGACCTACAAAAAATATGAAAATCTAACACAACCCAAATATTATAAATTTGATTATGCTATTGATTTAATGCCCGAAAACCGGAGTATGAAAGCTAACATTTCATCGTGGGTTCGCAATATTTCGACCGAAACAATTTCTGAAATTCATTTTAATATTCCAACACTTTCAGATACTACAGAAGTTGTAATTGCGGGAGCAAAATTAAGATTGAATGATACCAAATTGGATTATCGTATTTATAAATTGGCCAAACCCATGTTGCCAAATGACAGTTTACAAATTGTTTATAAAGTTGATAAAACCACCAAAGGTTTTGAAAACGAAGTTTCCTTTAATCAATTAACAGAAAATGGTACTTTCTTTAATAATAGTGATATTTTACCCACTTTTGGTTATGATAGAAACAAAGAAATTGACGATTTGAATAAACGAAAAAAACTCAATTTACCAACTCGAATACGAATGGCAAAATTGAACCCTAATGATTTGAAATCAAGAGAAAATTGTTACATTCCGTTGAATGCCAATTGGGTCGATTTGACAACAACAATTTCGACAGCACCAGATCAAACGGCAGTGGCACCTGGAAGTTTAATAGAATCTTGGAAAGCCAATGGTCGTAATTATTTTACTTATAAATTAGACCATCAATCGTTAAATTACTATTCGTTTATTTCGGCAAAATACGAAGTGGCTCGTAAAAAATGGAACGGGATTGATATTGAAGTGTATTACCACATACCCCATGCTGTGAATGTGCCTAATATGCAAAAAAGTATAGAGAAATCGTTAGAATATTACACCAAGAATTTTGGCCCTTATTACCACAAACAATGCCGAATTATTGAGTTTCCCAGATACGGCAGTTTTGCTCAAGCATTCCCAGGAACGATGCCTTATGGCGAAGGAGTTGGTTTTATTACCGATTTGCGAGAGGTAACAAAAGCGAAAATTGATTTGGTTTATTTTGTTGTAGCACACGAAATGGCACATCAATATTGGCTGCATCAAGTAATTGGTGCTAATATGCAAGGAAGCGAATTTATTAGTGAAGGTTTTGCAGAATATTCTGCCTTGATGGTTATGGAAAAAGAATATGGCAAAGACAAAATGAAAAAATTCTTGCAGTACGAAATGAATTATTACCTGCGTGGCAGAAGCAAAGAGCGTGAAGGAGAAAACCCATTAATGAAAACCGAAAATCAACCTTATATTCATTACAATAAAGCCAGTGTTGTTTTATATTATTTAAAAGAAATGATTGGCGAGGACAAACTAAATTCGGCTTTGAAAAACATAGTCGATAAATTTGCCTATAAAAATCCGCCGTATGCCACTTCTATTGATGTTGTAAACGAAATCAAAAAAGTAACTCCACCAGAATTACAGTATTTAATAACCGATATGTTAGAGAATATAACCATTTTTTCTAACCGTATGGTGACTGCCAAATACAAAAAAGTAGGCAATGAATATGAAGTTACTTTAACTACAACTTCCGAGAAATTTAGATGTGATAAACTAGGAAAAGAAACTGCAATTGCTGTTGCCGATTTTATTGATGTAGCACTATTTGCAAAGTCTGACAATGAGGACAACGAAACCGGAAAAGTAATTTTGAGTCAACGTTTAAAAATCACTAAAAAAGACAATTTTTTTAAATGTAAAGTTAAAGAATTGCCATACTATGCAGGAATTGATCCTTATAATTATTTGATAGATAGAATGCCAGATGATAATTTAAAAACTTTGGAAGAGTAATATTTATTTATAAAAAAATTACCGTTTAATTAGAAGCATAAAATAATGAACATCGAACAAATACAATTTTTTTACAAAAGAGATTTAGAAAAACTTAAAACCGAAATAAATTTATACAATAACGAAAATAATTTATGGATTCGTCTGGTCGTAGGTTTAGCGAAGCGTTCCTACGACCCAAAACCACATAGAGCGTGTCGCTCGACCGATGAATATCACAAAACTTTATTCAATGAAAACCAGTTCAATACGTCATTTCCTATTCCCATAATAATCATCACAACTACTGTTTAACCAATCTTTTTCTAAGAATTTATCGCCTCAAACACTCGCATTAATTTGCTGAAAGAAAATATCCCGATAAGTGTCTGAAATCGGAATCAATTGGTCAGCAATTTTTATTCTACTACGTTCAATGGATTCTATTTTATTCAGTCCCACCATGTACGATTTATGCACTCTGCACACCATATTCGTAGGAATCATTTGTTCTAATTCACCAAAATTTTGGAGCGTCATTATCTTTTTATGGGTGGTATGAATTCGCCGATAATCTCTCATGCCTTCGATGTAAATGATTTCATTGAGCATAATTTTTTCTAAACGGTTTTCCGTTTTTACGAAAATAAACTCTCTTTGCGATTCAACAATTCTAAGGCTCAAATTCTCTTGTGCCTTATTGACTGCTTGCAAAAAACGATTGAAAGTAAATGGTTTCAGAAGATAATCAGTTACTCGAAGTTCATATCCTTTCAAAGCATATTGTTGATAGGCAGTTGTGATGATGACCTGGCTATTGATTTTGGAATTTTCCAGTAATTCAATGCCCGATAACTCGTCCATATTGATGTCCAGAAACAGTAAATCAACCTCATTGGAGTTCAAATAAGCCAAACCATTGAGCGCATTATCGAAGGATGCAACTAAATTTAAGAAAGGTATTTTATTGACAAAATCCTTCGTTCTTTCCAAAGCCAAAGGTTCGTCTTCGATGATAACGCAGCTATATTTTTCCATGATTAATAACTAAATGTACGCTGTATAAATTATCTTGATTAGTAATTTTCAAGATGTGATTGTTAGGATAAATAAGGCTTAAACGTCTCTGAATCAAGCCATTACCAACCCCTCCATTTTCTTGTTTGAGCGGTGCATTAGCATTATACTTATTAATACAAATTAATTCAATCGTCTCATTTGTAATCAAAATATTAATAGTAATGGCATTAATTGTTTTCTTATTTGTGGTATGCTTAAACGCATTTTCGATGAAGGGAATAAACACCATCGGAGCAATCATATAGTTTTTCGGCGAGCCAGTTACGGAGTAAGAAACATAATTCAAATTGGCAGTTCGTATTTTTTGTAATTCAATATATTTTTCGATGTATTGAATCTCTTTCGAGAGTAAAATGGTATCTGTTTTAGTTTCAAAAAGCATAAAACGCATTATTTCTGATAATTTGTTCAAATAATCGGATGCCAAATGGGCATCTTTCAAAATCAAAATATCAATGTTGTTAATGGTATTGAACATAAAATGCGGGTCTAATTGCGATTTCACCAACGCCATCTCAACCTCATAATTCTTTTGTTGGAGCTGTTCTTTCTGTTTTATTTCATCAAACCAAGTAATAAATCCTTTAACAACCAAAGACACAATCCCCGTGATGAAGGCAATAAAAGACATAAAAAGCGTGATGCCGGAAACGCTAACCTCTTCCTGATTATCAAAACAATTATCTCCAAAACTGTAGGTCAAAAGCCGCAGACCAATTGAACCAGCAATTATTGAAATAATCAAACCATAAATGAGTGAGACAATTAAATTTTTCCTTTGAAAATCCTTGGGGAAAACCAGAAAGTAGAAACCGTAGAAAGCTAAAAATGAAGGAGTTAACGCAAAAAAGATAATAATCTGAATTGAATTTTGAATCCGTGCTTCAGAAATATTCGTCTCTCCGCCAAACCGCATTCCCAAGACAATAATAATTAGTGTCAGATAACAAAACCAAAAACCAATATGAATTAAAATTACGAACGACCGTTTCATTTATTTTGAGCATATTAAAAATCAAAGGTCATTTATTTTTCTGTATTTGAAAAATGTATTATGCAAAACAAACAATTTTGTCTGCCAATCAGGATTATATATTATTACAATTAGTAATCTTTAAACTTAAGATTAAACCAATTCATTTCCTCTAAGTTTCGTTTATCAAAACAATTT
>JANPIG010000819.1:0-1238 GCA_031424875.1 Cytophagales bacterium | reverse complement strand
TAATAAAGTAGTAGCTGAATTAGTGAAGGATGCGATTTCAAAAGCTGGATTGTCTAATACGATTGTTCCAAATGATTTTCAACTGCTCATTCAATGATAAAATCACTTTATGAATATGGCAAGTGGGAAAGTACGGATTTTTCGGAGGAAAAAATCAAACGTTTTAAAACCTATCTTGATGAAATTTGGCAAAGTAGAAAGCAGTATGGTTTAGAGGAAGATGAAGGAGATTCTTTCTACGGCACGGATAAGAAGAAACAACGTTTTCTGACATTTGATGGGGATAAAATTAAAGCTAATAACTACGTTGGTTTTATTCAATTTGAAGGGCTTACGGTTAATATTTATCCTAAAATTTGTCATGAAGTGCCTGAAGAACAAATCATTTCAAAGGTACTTTATTGGTTGAGCTATGGAAAGAAGATTAATTTACCATTTGCTGAATTACCACTCGACCGACAGCCATTTGATACTTGGTTAGAAGCATTTATTTTTCTGTTTGCACATCATACTGAAGAGTTATTGACCAACCAACCGTATCAATCTTATCAAGAGATAACTGAAGAAACGAGTTATTTGAGAGGTTCGTTAGCAATTCCACAATATGTGCAAAATAACCTACTGACAGGTAGGCACCAGTTTTTTCATTGTACCTACGAGCCATTCTTATACGATAACCAGTTTAATCGAATTGTAAAGTTTATCTCCCGAATGCTTTTAACCTTCACTAACAACGAAAAAAGTAAAGAAAAACTGAATAGTTTGTTGTTTTTGTTGGACGATGTTGCGGACGAATATTGCCAAGAAAGCCATTGCGACTTGGTGAAACTCAATCCTCTTTACCAAGATTTGGCAATAGTGTTAGAAATGAGCCGAATGTTTTTATCAGCATCCAGCATTAGTCAGTCAGATTCTAACAAAAATAATTTCTGCCTGTTGCTGCCAATGGAAGTAGTTTTTGAGGAATTTATTTTTGGAATAATTGAGACTTATTTTAAAGATAGAAAGCCCAATGCCCAGGGAACAGGTTTTCTGACACAAGAAAAAGTATTTCGAATAAAGAATGATATTATTTTACAAGACCCTACATTGGTCATTGATACGAAGTATAAAATCCGAGATAAGAAAGACAGCAAAAAGGGAATTTCTCAAACTGATATGTATCAAATGCTTTCTTATTCCATCAGGCGGGAGATTGACCAAGTATTATTGATTTATCCTAAAAAAAATGGAGAGGA
>JANPIG010000818.1:0-1813 GCA_031424875.1 Cytophagales bacterium | reverse complement strand
AACACCCACTCAATGTCACAATTCTGGGCGTGTTGAAAAATTAAGATGGTATCCTTATAAAAAAATAAGGTTTTCTAATGTGGTAAAAAAACAGCCTGAAAAGGCTTTTTAGAAACTGTCAAGCTATTTTCGTAGCATACGTTCAAATAACCTTGAAAGTTGTATAAGAATTACCATTCGGTAAGGTCATGGAATGTATCGAGAGGTGCTTGTTACGTAGCTTTGATTTTATATTATGTTAAGATGATTGATTCTAAAAGATTTATTATTGAGGGCAAAATTAATCGCCTGAGAATTCCGTAGAAATTTTGATTTGATAAATTTGTCCGAGTTGCAAACTCTTAGCCAAAGATTAATAAAACCAAGCCATTGAGAATCGTATGGAAAATTTGATTTGATATTGCAGGCGGATTATTTAATTGTTAGAGAGCTTTATTTTTATCTTTTGGAATATATCTGTTATAAAAATATTTTGTTCCTTTGGCAGTAATTTATCATCAACATCTTCTTGATTTAGTTCGGCTATTTCTATCAATAATTTTGCAAGAGATTTAAGCCCTTCTGGATTTCCATGAATTAAAATTTCGTCTCCCTTATCGGAAGTGAAAGTAAATATGTCTAAATGTCCTTCAATTTAGTGGCCCCTTGTTTGTTTATATTTCATTGAATTATTGAGTTGATTTTCCTTCTCTCCCGCACTCCAAATCTTTGATTTTATTTATAACTAAAAAAATAGTTTTATGTATATATTATTTAGGAGGAAATTTCTTGTAAATATCTCCACGAGTCAGAATTGTGATAATAATGACCAGAGGCTCAATAACTTCAAGCCCTATTCTCCAATCTCCAACTCTAATCCTGTAATAATTAGTGTTCTTTTTCTGCCCAGCCATTCTTTTAATATCAAGATCAGAAGACTCTAAACTATCACTTTTTTCTAAAATTGTTAACTCGTGATTTACGGAATCTTGAATTTACTTCGGTAGTTTTGAAGCTTGCTTGATGAACTTTTTTGTCAATACTAATTCCATCCAAGTAGTTTTTTAGCATCTGCAAAAGACATTGTGGCTTTGTCTTGTTCTGATAAATTTGTCATTTCTTGAAGCATTAAATAGTCTTCAACATCTTCATTATCAATGATTTGCATAATTTTTTCCATATCATCTACTGAAAAAGAACCTCTACTTTTCTTAACTGAAAATGAGGATGCAGGGATACCTAACTTTTTAGCAATATAGTCATTTCTATAACCTGAGACCTCAATCAATGTATTGATATTCATGACTAATTTTTTGTAATTTGAAACAATATCTACTCCTATTGTTATATAATTTAAACATTAATGAAATATATTATATACAAATATAACAATAATAATTAAAATAAAATGTCCAATTTCAGTTTTACGAAATTGGACATTTTATTTTAATTATTAATACTCTTTATCAAATAAACACTACGATTTCGCCTGTTCCACTTTAAACGGCTGATTATAAAACCTCTTACCAGTTGCCTTAAACAAAGCATTTGCTACCGCTCCAAAAACGGGTGGAAAAGGTGGCTCGCCCAATCCTGTTGGGTCAATGTCATTCTGAACAAAATGTACGTCAATTTTTTGGGGAGCTTCGCCATGGCGAATCATTCGATAGTTATGAAAATTACCAACCGATGGGCTTTGGACTGGTTTTTCATGCTGATTTAATCAGAGGGACTTCGCTTTCCAAAACCATTCACGAATATAATTTCTTCAGTTATCAATCACACGAAGCATTACATCTGTCTGAGGATGAAGGACAGATGGTTTTGGATTGTT
>JANPIG010000817.1:0-12917 GCA_031424875.1 Cytophagales bacterium | reverse complement strand
ACAAGTAATATTATGACAGAAGAATTACAAGAAAAAGCTCGTAAAATAAAACTACTCTTAACCGATTGCGATGGCGTTTTGACGGACGGTGGCGTGTATTATGGAGAAAATGGTGAAGTCTTGAAAAAGTTCAATATTCGTGACGGTATGGGTGTAGAAAGATTGAGAAAATTAGCCAACATTGAGACAGGTATTATTACGGGTGAAATGTCTCCTTCTGTCTTGAAAAGAGCTGAAAAACTTAGAATAGAGGAATTGCACTTAGGAATTAAAGATAAAATAGTAGTCTTATTACAAATCATTAAGGACAAAAATATTACTGCTGAACAAATTGCCTACATTGGCGATGATGTGAATGACATTGAAATAATGCAAAAAGTAGGTTTAACTGCTTGTCCTGCCGATGGCATCAGTTTTACAAAAAATATTGCTAATTACGTCTGTGAAAATAAAGGCGGTGAAGGCTGTTTTAGAGAATTTGCCGAATTAATTATCGCAGCACATTAATCAAAAAACCTAAAATACGAAAATGAAAAACATCACACTATCATCAGGCAAAATCATTGGTGAGGGGCAACCTTGCTACATTATTGCCGAAATTGGCATCAATCACAACGGTTCGTTGGACATCGCCAAGCAATTAATTACAGAAGGAGCAAACGCCAAAGTGGATGCCGTGAAATTCCAGAAAAGAACCCCAGAATTATGCGTGCCACTCGACCAATGGGAAATTCAACGAGATACGCCTTGGGGGAGAATGTCATACATTGATTATAAGCGTAAAACAGAGTTTGGAAATTTAGAATATTCTGCCATCGACAAACACGCCCGTGAAAACAAGATTGATTGGTTTGCTTCACCTTGGGATGTTGTTTCAGTTGATTTTTTGGAACATTTCAATCCTGTTTTGTATAAATTAGCCTCAGCTTCATTAACGGATTTTGAATTGATTGATAGAATTTTAGCAACGGGTCGTCCACTTATGATTTCTACGGGAATGTCCACTCAAAATGAGATTGTGGAAACCGTAAATTATATTTATGAATTTGATGCCAATTATCCTTTGATGATTGCTCACTCAACGTCTGCTTATCCGTGCAAGCCTGAAGAGCTGAATTTGAACATGATTGTAACCTTGAAAAATATGTTCCCCAATACTCCAATTGGCTATTCTGGACACGAAACGGGACTTTCAACCACCGTAGCCGCCGTAGCCTTAGGAGCAACTTTTATAGAACGTCACTTCACCCTTGATCGTGCCATGTGGGGTTCAGACCATGCTGCATCCGTTGAACCACAGGGTTTTGTAAGGTTAGTTAAAGATATTCGTGATGTAGAAATTGCTGCTGGCGATGGTGTCAAAAAGGTATATGATGATGAAGTTTCACAGATGAAAAAATTGAGAAAACATATTTCGCCAGAATATGTTTTATAAAGGAATATAGTATTAGAAATATATAAATTCCGAACAAATAAACCGTGTTCGGAATTTTTTAATTTTACCAATATGAAAGACATTTTAACCATAACCACCTCAATATTAATATGTTGGATGATTCTTATTGTATCTTTAGAACGACTTTTTCCTTATCGAAAAGGCTTGAAATTCTTTCGAGATGGTTTTTGGGTTGATTTAGTTTGGTACACCATTATTCAAAGTTATTTCCTCAAAATTCTAATTTTCGATTATATTATTCAACCCATAAATACGCATTTTGATTGGTCTTCTATACAGTTTGTTAAAAACTGGTCAATCACGGCACAGGTACTTTTTTTCCTTATTACACACGACTTTTATATTTATTGGTTTCATCGTTTCCAACACGCCAACAAGTTTTTTTGGCGTACCCATGAGGCCCATCACTCAGGCAAAGAAATTGACTTTTTACAAGGTTCACGCTCGCACGTGATAGAAATTATCATCAATCAAACCATCGAATTTCTACCCATTATCATCTTGGGAGCAGCTCCCGAAGTATTGCCCATCAAAGCTTTATTAGATGCCATGTTCGGGATGTTTATTCATGCTAATATTAATCTTAAAATGGGCAAATGGAAGTATATTTTCAATTCTCCCGAATTGCATTTGTGGCATCATGCCAATTATCAAGAGGTTTTTCATGCCAATTTTTCTACTAAATTTGCACTATGGGATTATCTTTTTGGAACGGTATATTTTCCTAATCATAAACCTGCAAACAGTCCTAAAAATTGGGGCTTATACTATGATTATCCCAAGGACTATTTTCTCCAACATGCCTTTTCGATAAAACGTTTTGATGAACGTAAGTTGCTGAAATACAAATGGTTTAATAAATACTACAACCTAAGACCTAACATTTTAAACCGCATAAAAAAGCAGAGTGTTTCCATTAGAAAATATTTCAAAAGCTAAAAATCTCAAATTTCATATCTCATAACCAATCACATGGCTTGGATTTACATAATTTTGGCATCTTTATTAGAAACTGCTTGGACTTTTTCGCTAAAATTTTTGAATTTTTCAGAAATAAAAAGTCTCCCTTTGTCCCAGTATGCTGAAATGGAAGGCTTGGTGAAATTATTCCCATTATTAGGCTACATTATTTTTGGTATTGGTAATGTTTATTTCTTTTCCATGGCACTCAAAACCATCCCAACCGCTACTGCCATGGCAGTCTGGATGTCATTGGCTTTAATCTTTATCAAAATTTCAGAAATTGTATTTTTTCAGGATAAATTCAACTGGTCAGAAGCCTTTTTTATGATGATAATAACCATCGGAATTGTGGGCTTGAAAACGGTAAGTACGCCACAATAGGTTATGATTGGTAATAGAATTATTTCGTTACGTCGTACCACCGATCGTAGTGGTGGCACGGATGTTTATATATTTTATGTATGAAATTATAAAAATTCAGTCTATACGAGCCAACGTAAGATAGCTCAATCTGTATCATCAGCGTTCTATTATGTTTTGTACAATAAATTGGAAAACTTAGATTAAAATCAGACATTTGTGTCTGACATGACTGTCTAACACAAAACCAAAACCATGAATTCTGCTATTATAGATACCGAAACTCAAATTAAGCAAGCTGCTAAAAAGATATTTTTACGAAAAGGATTAGCTGGCACCCGTTTACAAGAAATTGCCGACGAAGCAGGTATCAGTAGAACTGCATTGCATTATTATTTTCGTAATAAAGAAAAGTTATTTGAGACTGTCTGGAAAGACGTTTTTGCCAAGACAACCAATATATCTGACATTTTCAGTAAAAACAATCTTACCATGGTCGAGAAAATGCAATTATTTGCCACAAGACATTTTGATAAATCTTGCTCAGAACCCGAGATGGACATCTTTTTGATGAACGAATTTAATAATAATCCCGATGCCATGATGGCGATACTATTAAGTGGAAAAATTGAAAATCCTGCGTGTTTGCTGTTGAACGACATTGAAAGAGCAGTAAAAAACGAAGAAATTGAAGGTGATCCAAAACAGATTTTAATAACTTTATTATCGCTCTGCATTTTTGCCACGGCAGGAAAATCAATGCTAAAAAGTATGCTTGGACTCACAGAACAAGATTATGAAAAACTTATGCAAGAACGGCTTACCTATCTTCATAAATTCATAGAAACGGCTTTTAGGCCCTGTGAAGTTTGTGATTGAAAGAATATACAAAACGCAAAAAGCTACTCATTGATTGAGTAGCTTTTTTGATGATTAATAACAATTTACTTAAAACTTAAAATCACCCCGCCCAATTCTCTCTATCTAAACTCCGATACTGAATTGCTTCTGCCAAATGTTCTGTTCTAATGTCTTCAGTGCCAGCCAAATCTGCAATGGTTCGGGCTACTCGCAAGATACGGTCGTAAGCACGGGCAGAAAGTTGAAGGCGTTCCATGGCACGTTTCAATAACAAGATCCCTGCTTCTGTCAAGGCACAAACCTCCTTCACCATCTGCGAAGGCATCATGGCATTAGAATATATTTCTGGATAATCCTTAAATCTTTCTGTTTGAATTTCACGAGCTTTAATGACTCTCTCTCTAATTTGCTCTGAACTTTCCGCCTTTCGCATGGATGACAATTGCTCGAATTTCACGGGTGTAACCTCCACGTGCAAGTCAATTCTATCCAAAAGCGGTCCTGAAATTTTGTTCAAATATTTCTGTACTATGCCAGGCCCACAAACGCACTCCTTTTCGGGGTGATTGTAATAACCGCAAGGGCAAGGGTTCATGCTCGCAATCAACATAAAACTTGATGGAAATTCCACTGCCCATCTTGCTCTGGAAATGCATACTTTCCGTTCTTCTAAAGGCTGACGCAAAACTTCCAAAGCCGTCCGCTTGAATTCGGGTAATTCATCCAAAAACAAGACTCCATTATGTGCCAAAGAGATTTCGCCAGGTTGTGGATTGCTCCCACCACCCACTAAAGCCGCATCCGAAATGGTATGATGGGGTGAGCGATACGGACGAGTAGAAATCAAACTTGCCTTTGCTCCCAATTTACCTGCCACCGAATGGATTTTAGTGGTTTCGAGGGCTTCTTGCAAAGAAAGCGGTGGTAAAATACTGGGAATCCGCTTCGCCAACATTGTTTTGCCCGCCCCAGGAGGTCCAATCATAATGGCATTGTGTCCCCCTGCCGCTGCAATTTCTAAGGCACGTTTTATGTTCTCTTGTCCTTGCACATGTGAAAAATCTGCATCGTAATCATTTTGAGAATTGGCAAAAATATCACGAGTGTCCGTAACCAAAGGCTCAATCACCAGCGAACCTTTCAGAAACTCAGCGGCTTCTTTCAAACTCTTTACGCCTATCACGTCTAAATTATTAACGATAGAGGCTTCATAAGCATTTTCAGTTGGAAGAATAAAGCCTTTGAATCCTTTCTTTCGGGCTTCTATGGCAATAGGCAAAACACCTTTGATGGGTCTGAGTGAGCCATCAAGGGCTAATTCGCCCATAATTACATAGTTTTCAAGTTCCTTCAAATTGGCTTGTCCCGAAGCATGAATTACGCCCAAAGCAATGGGTAAATCATACGCCGAACCCTCCTTGCGAATATCCGCAGGGGCAAGATTGACGACAACTTTTGTACGAGGGAAAAAATAACCAACCTGTTTAATGGCAGATTCCACACGATGCGTGGACTCTTTGACCGCCCCATCTGGCAAACCCACAATGAAGAATAATTGCCCCTGTCCTTCGCTAACTTCAACCGTGATAATAGTTGCATCAACGCCATGTACGGCACTTCCGAAGGTTTTGGCGAGCATAGTTTTTAGTGGTTTTGTGAAATAACATAAAATTGAAGTTTTTACCAAATTATTTTTATCAAATCGGTATAATATCCAAACTTTTCATCGACTGAAATTATATTTAGATTTTCATAAACAGCAGTTGCAATTAAGAGTCTATCAAAGGGGTCTCTATGTTCAGCAATTAAAGGTATTTCTAAATATTTTGTAAAATGTTCCTCCTCACTTGGTAATATTTCGATAAAGCTATCTTTAGTTGCTTTTATAAACTCTTCTAAGTTTCTTTTGGTAATAATCTTACCTAATTTCATCTTTATAGCCATCTCAAAAAAACTAATATGGCTTGCATAAATTGTATTCTGAGGGTTCTGTATATGATTTTGAGCATTTTTAGAAAGTTGTTTATCTCCTTCTAAGTACCAAATTAAGGCGTGAGTATCTAAAAGAATATCCATTTTTACATATATTCTTTTAAATCATCCAACGGCTCGTTAAAATCATCAGATAGTTTTACACTTCCCTTCAAAATTCCAAAAGGTCGTTTCGTTATAGGCTTATTTACTATATCAACTTCTTCCATGAAAGTAACGAATACCTTCAATTTTTTCTTTGTCTTGGGTATTTCTTCTAAAAAGACTTGCCCATTTTGATATGTTCCTGTGATGGTTGTAGTAAGCATATTTTTTTATGTTAAAGACTTACCAAATTTACAAAAAAAACTTAGAATACTATCCTCAAAATAAACTCAATTCTGTTTTTTACCTTGTATTTTAAAGGAAAGAACGATTATTTTATTCATTTTCTCCTCCTTATTTCGTATTTATGGTCAGTGCGGCTCTGACTAATAGCCTATAACTTCTGTCTGAAAAATTCACTTTATTTCACCTTATCAGGAACGCCCAATACGGCTTTTAAGGCGGGTTTTGCTTGATAATTACGATTCCAAAGCAAGGGATAATTTGTACGATTTGGAATAGGATAGTCATTTTTCCATGACATTCCATCTTGAACTCCCCAGAATGTTACTCTATCTATTTTATCTCTTTTTCGGTAAAAAATTTCAAATAATTCGGCATAACGATTGGCTAATTTTTGCTGTATATCGGCAGGAAGTCCTTTTTGATATGGATCTAAGTACGTTTTAAATTCTTCTAACTGAAACTGCGGATGAGTCATTCCTATGCCTATTACTTGCCCTTCTCGGGTAAGAGGCAAAACATCAACATCCAACTCAGTTATCATCACTTTTACACCCAAAGCAGCGTAAGCCTCAATGGCTTCTTCAATATATTCTTTTTTAGGATAGTTGAGCCCCCAATGTCCTTGCATACCGATGCCATCAATTCGTATTCCTTCTTTTTGAAGCATTTTCACCATTTTGACAATTCCATCCCGTTTTTCGGGTCGCCAAGCGTTGAAATCATTGTAGTATAATTCGGTATTGGGGGCAAATTCACTCGCATATTTAAAAGATAATTTCACTAATTCATCACCATCACCAATGCCTTTTACCCACGTGGTTGGGCGATATTTACCGTCTTCACCCATTACTTCATTCACAACATCCCAGGCATTTACTTTGCCTGCATATCGTCCTGCTACTAATTTTATATGTTCTTTTAGTCTTTCAGTTACCGCTTCATGACTTTTAGACTTACCGTTTTCATCTTGAAAAAACCAGTCGGGTGTTTGATTGTGCCAAACAAGCGTATGCCCTATGATAAACATATTATGTTGTTTGCCAAAATTTACGTAATCATCAGCAGGTTGAAAATTAAATACATTGAGTTGCGGATTGATAAGTGCTGCCTTCATCACATTTTCAACCGTGATAGTATTAAAATGCTCAATGACAATATCTTGTGAGGCTTTATCTTTACCAGAAATAATGGCAGGATTTACAGCAACTCCCATTTTGAAAGCGTCTTTGTAAACATCTTTTAGCGTTGGGTTAGCTACTTTTTTTTGTGCAAAACACGTTGAAAAAGCAAAAACGATGATTGAAATTTTGGCAACGACATTCATATTTATGAGTTTTTAGTATTTCTTATTAAAAGCAATTCAATAATATTGATACTCGTTACAGCCATAGTAAGCATTTCTTTTACCGCTCAAACAAAATCCTTTTTCCCACCACACTTTCATCAAAAATACCGCCTTCAAAAGCCAAATGTCCTGATACAATCGTGTGCGTAATGCTTGAATTGAAGGTTTTTCCTTCCAAAGGTGACCAGCCACATTGGTAGTAAATATTGTCTTTGCTCACTGTCGTATCTGCCGTTAAATCCACCAAAACTAAGTCTGCCCAATAGCCTTCACGAATGTAGCCACGCTTCGAGATTTGGAAGCAATCTGCCACGGCATGCGACATTTTTTCGGCGATGCGTTCCAAAGAAATTTTGCCTTCGTGATAAAATTCTAACATCAAATTTAAAGGATGTTGTACCAAAGGCAAACCCGATGGCGATGACCAATATGGGTTCTGTTTTTCCGACCATAAATGTGGTGCGTGGTCGGTAGCGATAACATCAATTCTATCGTCTAAAAGTGCTTGAAAAATTCGCTGTTTGTGTCCATCAGTTTTAATGGCTGGATTACACTTTATTTGATTGCCCAAAGTTTCGTAATCACGAGCATCAAAGTATAAATGATGTACGCAAACTTCGGCAGTAATGCGTTTTTCTTTCAAAGTAATGTCATTTCTGAATAATGAGGTTTCATCGCCCGTTGAAATATGCAGGATATGTAGGCGAGCATTATGCTTTTTTGCCAACTCAATTGCCATGGAAGAAGACTTATAACAAGCCTCCACATTACGGATTTCGGGATGAACTCTTGGGTGTGGATTATCGCCAAATTTTTGTTTATAAATCGCTTCATTTGCCTTCACAATTCCTTCCACTTCGCAATGTGTAGCAATCAATAATTCGCTTTTCGAGAAGATATTTTCAAGCGTTTGCTCATTATCCACTAACATATTGCCCGTAGAAGATCCCATGAAAATTTTGAGTCCACAAACATCTTTGGGATTAGTTTTAAGGGCTTCTTCGAGGTTGTCGTTTGAAACCCCCATATAGAAGGAATAATTTGCCAAAGAAGTACGAGCGGCAATTTCATATTTGTCCGCCAAAAGTTCTTGCGTAAGGGCATTAGGAACAGTATTGGGCATTTCCATAAAAGTAGTAACGCCCCCCGCCACTCCCGCACGAGCCTCTGAATGGATACAAGCTTTGTGGGTAAGCCCAGGCTCACGGAAGTGTACTTGGTCGTCAATTACACCCGGGAAGAGGTGTTTTCCTGTGGCATCAATAATCGTATTTGCCTGTAAACCAGACAAATCGGTGCCCATTTTATCAATCAGACCGTCTTTTATAAAAACGTCTTTCGTTTCGATTTTGCCTTCGTTTACCACTTGGGCATTTAGTATCAGGATAGTATTCATACCGTAAAAATACAAAAGCCATAACTTTTTAGGTTACGGCTTTTGTATTTTTTACATTATTATTCTATTACCATCTACGTCTTCCATATCCATATCCTCTTCCATAGTTGCGTCTCGGGGGGTAATATCTTGGTACAACCACCACAGGCGGTGGCACGGCATAGCGATACGGACGTGGATAATTGTAACCATAACCATATGGACGACCATATCTCACATCATAACCACTTCTCACATACGTTGGTCCGCACGAAGCAACCAATAGCATAATTCCAACCACAGCGGTCAGCATCATGAGTTTTTTATGAATTCCTATCTTTTTCATTTTCGTAGTGTTTTGTTTGTTAGAAAAGATTGTAACGCAAAGGTTTAAAAAAGGGTAAAACTATCTACTCAGGTATCTGTAGTAATGACAACTTTGTTTTTTATTACCCCTATTTGGGTGAGAGGAAATTTGTATTTTTATAAATTTCTGTAATGTTCAGATAAGAAGTAAATAGTTAATCAATATATGAATCCCCAAAAAAAGGCGAGCCTCACGACTCGCCTTTTCCTTTCAACCTCTATGCATAAAATCCAACCCCAGCTTCCGCCATCTCCCTCAATTTTGCGGTTGGTTTAAACCGTTCGCCATACGTGGCTGCCAATCTATCACATTCTGAAACGAAGGTTTTTATGCCTACTGTATCCACGAATGAGAGCGTTCCGCCTAAGTATGGAGGGAAACCCCAGGCGAAAATTGAACCTAAATCTGCATCTAAATTACTGCGAAGTACGCCTTCTTCTTTACACTTTACGGTTTCTAATACTTGACGATATAACAATCTTTTCTTAATATCTTCCGTACTGATTTGTTCTTCTTTTACAGGGAAAAGTTCTGCCAATCCACTCCAAAGGTGCTTTTTGCCTCCCTCTGGATATTCGTAAAAACCTGCTTTTGCCTTCTTACCTAAGCGTCCCATTTCAGTAAATTGCTTGCTTACTTGGTAGGTTGTGTCAGTTTCTGAAAGTACGCCATCTTTTACGGCCGCTCCCGAAATTTTATAGGCTAAATCCAAAGCTACTTCATCCGAAACTGCCAAAGGGCCGACGGGCATTCCGATTTGCTTGGCGATATTCTCAATCACCATTGGATTTACGCCATCTTTCAATAATTCGATGCCTTCGGAAGTGTATGTTCCAAAGACTCTTGAGGTATAAAAACCTCTAAAATCATTCACTACAATTGGCGTTTTGCGAATCTTTTTCACATAATCCATTGCCAAGCTCAAAGCATAATCAGAAGTTTCTTTACCCATGATAAGTTCTACCAATTGCATTTTATCAACGGGTGAAAAGAAGTGAATGCCGATAAAATTTTCTGGTTTTGCCGATGCCTTTGCCAAACCCGTAATGGGTAAAGTGGAGGTATTTGAACCAAATACGCCTCCTGATGCCAATAATGGTTCGGAATCTTTGGTTACAGTAGCTTTCAAATCACGATTTTCAAAAACGGCCTCAATAATGAGGTCTGCTCCTTCGATATCCGCATAGTTATCAGTCGGTTTGATAAGGTTCAAAATGCCCTCAGCTTTCAGCGAATCCATTTTGCCTCGGTCCATCGCCTTTTTTAATAAACCTCTTGAATAGTCTTTGCCTTTCTCGGCAGCTTCCATCGAAACGTCTTTCAAAACAACTTGAATTCCTGCCATTGCCGATACATATGCAATACCCGCCCCCATCATACCCGCACCTAAAATACCTAATTTCTTGACATCCGTTTTGTCAATTCCCTTCGGACGACCAACACCTTTATTGACCTCGTTCAAACCAAAAAACATGGTACGAATCAAGTTTTTGGCGACGGATGAATTAGCAACTTTTACAAAATAACGAGCTTCAATGCTTATTCCTTGGTCTATATTTACTAAAAGTCCCTCATATACGCACGACATAATCGCAATGGGTGAAGGATAATTGCCTTGCGTTTTGCCCAAAGTCATCGCCGTGCCGCCCATCATTAGTTGTACACCTTTGGGAGTCATTACATTACCGCCTGGAATTTTATAATTTTCACGAGCTTGAATTTTGCCCGTTTTCTTATTTACTTCGTCCCAAGGTTGAATGGCGTTTGGATTTGCGTTAATATACGCAAAGGCTTTGTCCATCATTTCTTCGGGAGTTTCTGCCAAAGCATCCACCATTCCCATGCCTAATGCCTCTTTTGGAGAGATTTTTTTGCCTTCCAACAACATTGGAGCCGCCATTTCCATGCCAATCATGCGGGGTAAACGTTGCGTTCCACCGCCACCTGGCAACAAACCAACCGTTACTTCGGGTAAGCCAATTACTGCTTTTGGATTGTTTAAGGCAACTCTGTAATGACAAGCCAAACAAACTTCATAGCCACCACCCAAAGCCGTTCCATTCATGGCCGCTACAATAGGTTTACCGTTGGTTTCCATCTTGCGAAAAATCCCATTTAAGCCCATTGAGAGCTTATATAGTTCTTCGGGAGACTTACCATTATTTTCCAAAATCATCTTCAAATCTGCCCCAGCGATAAATTCAGGACGTTCTGAGGTAATGATAATTCCCTTAACCTCCGCATCAGCGTAAGCCTTCTCCAAAACTTCTGACAAAGCAGGTATTGATTCGCTATTTAGTACATTCATCGGCTGATTCGCCACATTAATGCTGAGGATAGCTACGTTATTTTTTATATTATATGAAATCATTGTTTTAATTTAGTATTTTTGAGAAAAAACGCTTGTAACATGGAAACAGTAACAATTGAACTAAAAAAGGATAAAAGTATGGCTCTCTTGGAAGACCTTGAAGCCTTGGATATTATCAAAATTATCCGAAAAAAAACACCGCCAAAACCCCCAGGAAAACTTTCTGATATGTTTAGAGGAAGTATTTCTATCGAAGACGGTGAAGCATTAAAAAAACATTCACAACAAATTAGAGACGAATGGGAACGAGATATTTAATAGACACCAATACCGTTTCGGATTATTTAAGTCAAAATTTATCACCAGAAGCGATGCAATATCTGGATGGTATTGTCAATGGCACCCCTCAAATTTCGGTAATGACTCGTATCGAATTACTAAGTTTTCTTAGTCCAAGAATTGATATTATCCGCAATTTTGTTGGATATGCCACCGTGTTCGACTTAACCGAAGATATTACTCTGAGAACCATTGCTTTACGTCGATCCAGACGTATCAAAATTCCTGATGCCATCATTGCGGCAACGGCTTTGGAATATGATTTAACGTTGATTACTCACAATACTTCCGACTTTCAAGGCATTCCTAATCTAAAATTATTAGATGCCCATTCATTATAATTAATTGTTATTAGTAACTGATTATCAATGATTTAACCACGATTAACTAATAACAATTAACCAATCCCTAAACCCGCTCTATCACCGTAGCTATCCCCATTCCGCCACCGATACACAAACTGGCTAATCCTGTTCCTTTTCCTGTTCTTTCCAATTCGTCCAAAAGCGTCATTAAGATGATTGCACCCGTTGCTCCCAGTGGATGTCCGAGGGCGATTGCTCCACCGTTTACGTTTACTTTTGAAGGGTCAACGCCCAAAATATCCATGAACAACATCGGTACTGCCGCAAAGGCTTCGTTGATTTCAAATAAATCTATGTCATTGATATTCATACCGTTACGCTTCAAAACCTTTTGCGTAGCTGGTACTGGTCCCGTAAGCATAATCGTTGGTTCTGAACCACAAACGCCAAACGCCGTAATTTTAGCCCGTGGTTTCAAGCCCAATTTTTCACCCATTTCTTTACTTCCAATCAAGATTCCAGCTGAACCATCCACAATTTGTGAAGAGTTACCAGCATGGTGAACGTGATTGATTTCGTTAAATTCTGGGTATTTCATCAAAGCCAAATTATCCAAGCCCATTTGTCCCATCATCTCAAAAGAAGGTTTCAATCTTGCCAATGATTCAACTGTTGTTTCAGGTCTCATGCCTTCATCGTATGTCAAAACATCCATACCGATTTCGTCTTTGACCGTAAACATTGATTTGGCAAAACGATTTGCTTTTTGGGCTTCACCCGCACGTCTCTGCGACTCCACAGCGTAGGTATCAGCCGCCTCACGGGTGTAGCCATACTTGGTCGCAATCAAATCAGCAGAGATTCCTTGAGGTACAAATTTATGCTCGGCAATCAATTGCGGATTCATCATCAT
>JANPIG010000816.1:0-1080 GCA_031424875.1 Cytophagales bacterium | reverse complement strand
ATTCAATTCACTGAATATCCTCAAAACAATGGTAAAGGCAAAAGAAGACCAAGCCGAAGAGTATGTTTTGAAACTTTCGGAAGTATATCGCTATTTATTGCAAAGTAATCTAAAAAATAAAGTGCATGTTTCAGAAGAGCTATCTCTCTTAGAATCATATAGTTATATGCTGAAGGTTAGATTTGAGGATAATATTTCGCTGGAAATTAACTTGAGTAAAGAAGCTATAAATTCATGGATGCCTCCTTTAATTTTGCAACTATTAGTAGAGAATTGCGTTAAGCATAATGTAGTTTCGCAGAACAAACACTTGAAAATTGAGTTGTTCAATACACAGGAACACATCGTTATTCGAAACAATTTACAACCAAAACGCTCGGTGGAAGCATCCACGAATATAGGGCTTGAAAACCTAAAAAAGCGTTACGGATTATTAACTGAACAACCCGTATTGATTCATAAAACAGAACAATATTTTGAGGTTTTATTACCCATAATTTAATGGTTGAATTATTGATTTGTTGAATTGTTGTAATTATCAACAACTCAAAAACTGAAACAGAATGAAGGCAATTATCATAGAAGATGAAAAGAGAACCGCACAAGATTTACAACAAATCTTGTGTGATTTAATGCCTGATATTGAGATACTAAGCATTATTGATAGTGTAGAGGAAAGCATTGATTATTTGTCTGAAAATGGTTGCCCAGACCTTATTTTCTCAGATATTCAATTGGCGGATGGATTGAGTTTTGAGATTTTTCAAGAAGTGAAAATTACATGTCCCATTATATTCTGTACTGCCTTTGATGAGTATGCTATTCAGGCTTTCAATACCAATGGCATTGATTATTTATTGAAACCATTTGATAAAAAAGTAATTGGGCGGAGTTTGGAAAAATATAAGAATCTACGGGGAATGTTTGAAAAAAATAATCCAATCGAATCTACCAATTTCTACCAAATTAAAGATTTTATTGACAGCCTTCAGCAAGTGCAAAAAACCAGTTTTTTGGTAAATTATAAGGGTAAATATCTACCAATTCCCACGCATGAAATTGCGTTTTTTTATATTGAAC
>JANPIG010000815.1:0-2077 GCA_031424875.1 Cytophagales bacterium | reverse complement strand
AAAAATATTTTTTGTATCATTCCACTATTTGCCCCAATGGCGAAAAGCGTTTTTACGTCTTCCTTTTTTTCTATGGCTAACATGGATAAGGAGAAGAAAATATTGAAACTGGCAATGCCAATAATGAAAGTTAGTGTTAGGAAAACAAAGAGTTTTTCAATTTTGATTGCCCTTAATAAACTGGCATGTTGTTCGTCTTGATTTTGTACCACGAATTCCTTTCCTAATAACTCTTTTACAGAAGACTGTATAGAGTTAATCATTTCATCATCAGATACTTGTATTTCTAAAGAGGTGCGTTCGTCATTATAATCAAAAAGATTCTGAGCAAAGCTTAGTGGAGCAAAAATATAGCTATCGTCGTATTGCTGTTCAATCGCAAATACACCCGAAGGAATCAAACTCATTTTATTGAAAGCGTCTCCAGAAGTTAGATTGAGCGTTTTAGCGTTTGAATTTCGTGGATACCATACTTCCATAGCGGTAAAAAAAGCATCTACATCAATACCCATGGTGAGGGCAACACCCGACCCTACAATGGCATGGCTGATGCCATTTTCCTTTAATATCAATTTGCCATCAATCAATGACTTTTTTAAACGGTCTTGCTTCAAAAAATTATCATCCACTCCCTTCAAATTCACCACCATCGAGGCATCTCGATATCTTACCAAAACATTCTCTTCAATCACTTGATTAATATTTTTTACACCATCAATTTTTCTTATTTTTTGTAATAATGATGGTGGACAATCGAAATTTTTCCCTTTCAATGGGCTAATTTTTAAATCGGCATCAAAACTCTTGAACAAGCCTCTTTGAAAATCTTCCAAGCCATTAAAAACTGACAAAACAACTACTAAAGACATCGTACCAACACCTACACCCAACATTGAAATGATAGAAATGAGTGAAATAAATGACGTTTTCTTGCGGGCGAAGAAATATCTACGAGCTATGTAAAAAGGGAAATTCATTGGGAATGTTTTAGAATAAACAGAAATTTTAAATATAGTTTTGATTTACTTGTTGCATAATTAGATAATTATCATTTTCTTAGTATAATAATAGACATCACTCCTAAGCTAAATGAAAATTATTGCCATTCACAACACTTTATGGACTCACTACAAAGGTGATATATATTCTCGTATTTTCAAACGTACAAAAGAAGAAACACACTTTGATTTTAGCGTAATTCATTTAGCAACTACCGAATACGGACGAAGTGTTTTAGGCAATGCCGATTTGAACGAACATCAATATCCCTACGAAGTTTTATTTGATGATGAATTGGATAAAATATTAACGAGACATAAAATCACTTCTTTACTCCGACGAGTTATTTTTCACAACCCAAAATTAATCTATTTAAATGGTTATTATGATGCGTCTTATTGGGCAATTATTATTTATGCTAAACTCAAAAACATCAAAATTATTATTGATAGTGAGTCCACCGAAACAAGTCGAGAACGAGTTTGGTGGAAAGAAAAGCTTAAAAAAATGATAATTCCTCGCATGGATGGTTATTTATGTTTAGGGACAAAAGCAACTGAATATATCATCAAGTTAGGCGTTAAGCAGGAAAAAATACTGAGTACCAGAAATATCGGAATAGCTAACGACAAAGTAGCTCAATTGCATCAAAAAGGCTTTTCAATTCGAGATTCTTTAAAAAAGCAACTCAATTTATCGACTTATAATTTCATTTATGCAGGCAGATTTTCACCCATTAAAAACCTTTTGATGCTCGTTGAAGCCTTTGCGGAGGTTACAAAACAAGTTGATATTGAGTATGATTGGGGATTGATTCTGAGTGGTGATGGTTCTGAAAAAGAGGCATTGAAATCAATAATTTCTTCTAAAAACATGAAAGGTATTACTTTTTTACCCTCCTGCGAATGGCACGAAGTTCCTGCCCGTTATGCCCTTGCGGATGTAGCAATTTTGCCAAGTCTTTTTGAGCCTTTCGGTTTTTTAGTGAATGAAGCCTTAGTTTATGGAATGCCCATTATTGTTTCAAATCGTTGTGGAAGTGCATTCGACTTGGTTCAAGAAGGAGAAAATGGCTATA
>JANPIG010000814.1:0-3924 GCA_031424875.1 Cytophagales bacterium | reverse complement strand
CATCATTTTACCGTCTTTTGAAAAAGTAGGTGTTCCTTCGTTGGCATTATCCTTAAAAATAGTTGTGCTAAAAAGCATAGGAGTTCCAGCTTCCGTAGGCGTATTCAAGGGTACACGATATAGACCTAAATAAGGCAAACCATTATTTTTGTAAATTACATCCTTACGTGAAGCCGTGAAAATTAGCTCATTACCTTGTGGAATTGGGGCAAATTCTGTTCCTGTCGAATTCAAACTCATGGGTTTCAACTCGATGTAGGTTTTCTTATTTGCCAATGCTTCTACTTCGGGTAGAAGGTCAATTTCAGTTTGGGCTTTGTTTTTAAATTCCTTACTTGGAATACCAGAAAGATACTTTTCTAAATTTGCCGAAGCCTCTTTATATTTCCCCTGAATTTTTTGGGCAGTAGCTAAATGATAACGTAAATCATTCTCTTTACTCCCTGCCAAAAGTGCTTTTTCGTAATAATCTGCCGATAAAATGGGACGATTTGATAACCGATATGACTCTGCAATAAGATAATTGGTTTTCCCCAATTCATAACCTGCCGTTGAAGCCTTTTGTAATTCCTTGATAGCTAATTCATATTCGCCATTATCAAATTTTTTCTGACCTTTTTTGAACGATTGCAAGGCAGAATTACAAGCACTCAACATAGTGATTGCCAATAGAAACGGTATAATTTTACGCAATTTGTACATATTTTTAGTGAGCCATCAGCTGTCCGCTTAAGCTTTCAGCTTTTGTTGGTTTGAATTAAAATTTATTTTGTTAATCTTGATAGCTGACAACCGAATGCTGGATGCCAATTTTTAACACTACAAATAACAGCGAAATGTTAAGATTATCAAATATATAAACGATTTTCCTTGTAAAATGATTGTATTGGGGATGTTTTTAAATTGGAACTATTTGGGCAATTAAATTTAAACTTATGTATTTCATCACAAACGATGGTAATAAATCATCCAGAAAACTTACCTACCCAAAAGAATAGCTGTCTAACTTTCAGTAAATTAAGTTAACTAATTATTAAACGCTAAAAAAAAGCGTAACGCTTTGATTAACGTTACGCTTAATATCTTCAAAAATAATTTTCTACTGACTATCTCCCCAACGCCATTCACGTCCAATTTCCAATTCTTTTCTAAGATTTTGTTTAATGAAAAAATCTCGGGTTGAATAAAAATCCATCTTTTTAGCTGGAATTTGTTCAGTATTTGCCAAACCATAAAGCATCATGGCAGTATAGCGGACTGTATTTTTGATTTCGTCTTTTTTTACTAAATCAAATTTATCACAATTGGCGTGGTAACAACCCAATGCTTCTGGTGCAATGCCCCCAATGGGTGATGCCGTAGGGATTCCTTCCAGCATAAAAGTCTGGTGATCAGAGTGTAAGCCTGCTTGATTGATGACATTATTTTTAAAACTTGGCTCAACTTTCTTAATGGTTTCGCCCATTTTAGTAAATAATTCTACCATTTCTGTCCGCCCAGCGGCATTGAAACCGTTTACATTGTTTGCCATGTCCAAATTCATCATGAAGACAATATTGTCCAATGAATTATTTTTTTTGCTTCGTTCAACCATCGCCTTTGACCCCAACAATCCTTCTTCTTCGCCCATGAACATCACAAATTCTATAGTACGTTTTGGTTTCAATTTTAAAGCCTGAAAAGTACGAGCAATATCTAAAATAGAGAATGAACCAATGCCATTATCCATTGCCCCTTGAGCTAAATCCCAAGAGTCAAGATGCCCTCCGATAATAATTTTTTCATTGCGAAATTTTTTATTACTTCCTTTGATAGTTGCCACAACATTCCTTGATTTTATCATTCTGCTGTTATTTTTCATATCAATCATGGCTAACAATTTTGGCTCATCGTTCAACCATGCTCGTATTTGCATTCCGCTTTCGAGCGATACGCATACGGCTGGAATCGCTATCAAACTACCTGTAACTGAAGCAGTTCCAGTCAAAAGTACATTCCCCTTTACGGTGTTTACAAAGATTACTCCAATAGCTCCGTTTTCGATGGCTAAAGCAGTTTTTTCTGAACGATGAAGATTACGAGTACCTTTGATAGGAGGGAGGAGTCCAATATTTACCAAAGCAATTTTTCCTTTCAGTTTATCTTTAACTGCTTGAAAATCAGGTTCCAGCCCGTTTCCAACATCAACCATTTCAGATGAAATTTTTGATTCAACGGGTGTCAATGCTAAAGATACCACTTCCACATCTTGAAAATTATCACTCTTGTGCGGGGCAATTGCCAACGTAACCGTATCCCGTGACCAAGCCTCTGTTTGAAAAGGTTGGTATTTTACGTCTTTCATTCCGTAAGATTTCAGGAGATTATAGGCGTATTCTTCGGCTCGTTTTCCATTGGTACTGCCTGTTAGGCGATGTCCAATGGTTTTGCAGGCATCGCCGAGGGTTTCGTAAGCACGACTGTTAGAAAGCACTTCCTCATTGATACGATGAAAAACATCCAATAAATCTTCTTCATCGGTTTGTTTGGGTAAGTAAGCGGCGGTTGAAATAAGAATAATTAGAACAACAAACCCGTAAATTTTCACTTTCATTCTATCTGGTTCTGGGTTAAGAAATATTGCGAAATTTACGAAAAAAATTGAGATTTAGATGTTAGAACTTAAAATAAAGAATGCAGATTGCTTTACAAGCATTTGATTTACAATGATTTATAACGTAAGTCGTCCCTATGAAGGACGACTTACTTATTTTACAAGAACTCTTACTCCTTCACTACCTTCTTGCCAATTACTCCCTCATTGGTTTTTATCTGTAAAAGATACATTCCAGGGTTCAAATCACGAATATTGATGGTCATATTGTTTAATCTATCTCCCTGTTTTTCAAGCACTTGGCTTCCTGATAATGACGACATTGTAGCTGATTCTATTTTAATATTTTGGGGCGTAATAATCTCAATTTTATCACTCGTTGGGTTGGGCGATACGGCAATTGATTCTATTAATTGTGGGTCAATGGAAAGTGCTAATGAAGCATCTTGGCGTGGGTCTGAAAGTACGCTGGCACAACCATCTGCCGTTATAATCTGTACATTAAATTTTGCCCCTGAGATAACCTGAACTACTTGAAAACCACGCAATGACTCTAATATAGTACCGTCTCGATACCAGACATTACCTGTCGAAACACTGGAAGTATATTCCCAATAACTACCATTGGCATCACTCTTTTTCACTACGGAAATTGTTGGCTTTGAGGGATTTACACAAAAAGAATCTGTTTTTGCGATGGCATAAAAGCTACTATTTCCATCTTGGAAAGCATTCACACGTACACGCCCAGGCGTACCCGTGAGCGTAATGCGTTTACCCGAAATAGTGGCAGGCCCAGAAGTGATTCCTAAGCCAACTGTAAGATTTGAACTTGCCGAGACGGTTATATCAAAAGCAGGGTCGCCAACGGTTTTATCAGGAATTTTGGTAAGTGAAATCGTCTGATTTTGTTTGGTAGGCAATACTCTTGTACCTACTGTGTACCAAACCGCATAAGCCGAGTTTCCAATTAAATACTTTTGAGAATTTGCCACACTTTTAATTTTACTGGCATCCATCGTGATTTGATAAGTATCTAAATCGCCTTTGGTATTGGTAAAGTTAAACAGTAATAAATCATCTTTGGTTGAGTATTCGGGATAGCCCAGAGTATTATTTTCGAAGATATAATCTAACCCATCGGTTCGTTCAGTATTTACGCCAATGATGAAATTTCTATCATCGTCACTTAAGAAATAATCAAAGGCAATAATATTGGATGAAGTCTTTGAAAAAGATGGATTTCCAATGTTTTCACCTTCGTCTAAACTTGTAAAAAGATTATCAATAGTACCCTTTCAAAAGGTGTTTTATGAAACATTCCAAAAATT
>JANPIG010000813.1:0-2372 GCA_031424875.1 Cytophagales bacterium | reverse complement strand
CATAAAATCTATTATGAAAAACACACGAACCTCTCTTTTTATACTAACATTAGCTATAACTCTTTGGTGTTGTACTACAAAAGTAGATAATGTTATCGAAGAACCCAGTAACCTTTCTAAATGTAGAATTATTCCAGATTCTGTAAATATCAAAATTCAGTTTGGTGAAACGCAAATAGTTAAAACTGACAAGGGGGATATGGAAATTACTCTTAGATTAGTAGATGATTTTTGTCCTCAAATTGAATGTAAGTCTTGTGATGTATTAGCAGGTGTATTTTTTGATATTAAGTTACAAAAAGAGACCGTGCAACTTAATAAACTTTTTGTAGAGAGGTGTGGAGGGACTAAACCTCCTAAAATCAGGAAATTTACCAATGACTTCTTATGCGGCGTCCCAGTATCTCTCGGATCAGGAACTATTGGAATAACTCATAACGGCAATTTACTATTTGCTATCATAGAACTTTCTCCCTATCCTAATACTTGGGATGAAATGAAAATTTTAACAAATGAAAAAAAGTATGTAGTCAATTTATTAATCAAAAACCGTTGTCAACCATGAAAAGAACATTTATTCTCACAATCCTTTTAGGATTATTTATTTCAAATAAATCCTTTTGTCAAGGTTTCTGTCTCACAAAACCTATTCAACCAACTAAAAAATCTCCTTCATCGCAACGAATTGCGAGCCAGCCTTGTAAACTTTACACAATAAGAGTCTATGTGCATAGGGTGATGAGTAATGGGGGAAATGGGTATAATAACGGTGTTGAATATACAATTATTAATAATTTGAATGGGGCATTGAATTCTTTTGGTTTATTTTTTGTTCTTTCTGGTTCAAGAACATGGTATGATGATCTATATGGAAGTTCCAATACAGGTCCACTTGCCTTAGAAGGACTTCCTAATAGTCCTTCCAACGGTTTTCAAAATAATGCAATAAATATCTATGTGTTACCTCAAAATAGCCAAATATCAGGTGGGTTTGTTCCATTTACTAATAAACAAGTGTTGATGATAGGTGGAACAAGAACAGTATCACATTGCCAGAACCCTGGTAATGTTTCTTATGAAATTGCTACATCCAAAGTTGTTTGCCATGAAATGGGACACTGTTTTGGATTGATTCATACTTTTGATAATAATGGAGATGATGGAATTGATGATACTCCAACAGATAATGTTAATAATGATGCAGGAGGTCAGGGTTGTATAAATACTTCAAACTGTCAGTTTACAGGTTCGTGCAGCTCGTGTAGTTTACCTTCAAACCCTACAACGAATATGAACAATTTTATGTCATATACTATTCCTTCATGTATGTCATACTTTTCTGTTGGTCAATTAGATAAAATGAGAGAGAATCTAAATGAGATTTATTGCCCTCGCTCCAATATATTACTAATAACCATGTAATATTTTTGTTTGATAATCAAACAAAAACTATATTTGTATCATAAACAAAAACTAACCATTATGGATAAAATTCAAAGTTTACTGATTGATTTGAGAATGAAAAGAGCCACTATTTTAATGAACCTCCGCAATCAACAAGAAAATGAAGACTTGCAGGATATGGAGAAAACGGATAAGCTACTTGATACGCTCAATGAACTAAATAATGGTATAGAAATATTAGAAAATCATCTTAAAAACTTGGGGAAATAAACCCTTTAATGATATGACAAAGCAAGAATTAATCACCAAATATTTCAATGCTCAAAGTGAGGAAGAAGTACAAAAGTCTATTGAATTGATGAATGAGGCTATACGCAATGCAACGCCCGAGGACAAAGAAACCTTAAAAGCAGTGGTTTATGCGAAGAATGAAATGTTAATTAAGGAATCAAAAGATTTACTTTCGCAAATTGATAGTGTATTAGCAACGCCCGATTATACGATTAATTTGAATGAATGGGTTACAATGAAGGAGTATTCTAAACGATTTAATCTTTCTACCACTAATGTAGTTACTAACTGGATTAAACGTGGCATTATTCCGCAGGAGAATATTAGGACTGTACCCATGCTGAATGGTTTGAAATTGATTAAAGCAGTTAAATATTTGTAGAAACACTGAAAATATGAAAATCCTATCTGCACTTTTCAAGGTCAATATTTCAATAATACTATTCGCAAATAGTGTTTTCTCACAAAAGGGAAACGACACTATTAGGATTGTAGATGTTAAATCCTTCATGGAACCTTACCAAAATAAAAATCCAGATACTATCGCATATATGATGAGTGAATATCCTGCGGTATTTCCTGGTGGAAGGGATTCTCTAAATGCGTATGTGAAAATGTACTTGTTTAGAAAGTCTGTACAAGTTGCCAAAAGTAAAACAATGATTTTATGCACTTTT
>JANPIG010000812.1:0-1176 GCA_031424875.1 Cytophagales bacterium | reverse complement strand
GACGAGGCTTTACCTTTTTCATTAATCAGATGAAAAAATACATCGTACTGTTTTTTTGCTTATCCTCAAATCTTTACGGGCAACAATCATGGCGTATGGGTATCAAAGGAGCTTTTGAGATGCGAGGAACACCAAGTTCATTAGGGTATTTTGGTAATATACAAGGTACAAGTTCAGTACCATCGTATGGAATTGGCTTTTTTGCGAGAAAATATATTTGGCGTAGATTTTCAATCATCACAGAACCAGCATTTCATGAAATTGGAAGTGGTAAATTCAAAGAGCAGTATTCTTCATTAGCCTCACACGGGCTTATTTCTTCCACTAATACCCGTGTCCGCTATTCAGCGATTTTAATGCCAGTAGGTATAAATTATAAAATTGGCTTGAAGACAGCAATAGAAGTAGGATTTGCACCTACTTTTTTGATTAGAGGAAAACAAACACAGATTATCTACAACAGTTCCTCAAAGATTGCTCCTAATGTTGAAAAAATTGATGTTTTGGATAAGTTCTATCAAAACAGATTTAGTTTCCCTTTCTTTATAGGATTAAACTATGAATTAAATAAAAAGATAGAACTGGGTTTAAGGATATATGGAAGTGAAAATTACAGACACGAGATTACACCTGTCAATTATGCTGTATCGAACCATAACACAGGGCTTGCTTTGGGAATAAGGTACAACTTTTTGAAAATTTCTGAGGATATGTTAAAAGATGCCCATTACAAATCCGTTAATGATAGATTTTGAAACAACAACTTCTTTTCTAATTTAAAGCAATAATAAAGTTTGTTTTCGGTTCTTTCAAATTATTTCAAAACTCATCTTGCCATCTGATGATTTTTCACTATCTTTGCACTCCAATTTACAAATACCATAACCGAAGGACGGGTTCCTTCATTAAATCGTAAATAACAGATGGCTGTTAAAATTAGATTAGCACGTCGTGGACGTAAAAAATTAGCGATGTATGACATCGTAGTTGCCGATGCCAGAGCTCCACGTGATGGTAAATTCATCGAAAAAATCGGTACTTATAATCCAAACACAAATCCAGCTTCTATCGTTTTGAACGAAGCAAACGCTTTGAAATGGATTATGAACGGTGCTCAACCAACGGATACAACTCGTGCCATTTTATCATATAAAGGTATATTGTTGAAAAAACACT
>JANPIG010000811.1:0-8108 GCA_031424875.1 Cytophagales bacterium | reverse complement strand
CAATAATAAAATTAACCTATAATTAGTATAAAACAAAATGGCAAAAGAAAAATTTGACCGCAGTAAGCCGCATTTAAATATCGGTACTATAGGTCACGTTGACCACGGTAAAACTACATTGACTGCTGCAATTACGAAAGTGTTGTCAGAAAAAGGTCTTGCAGAGAAAAAAGACTTCTCAGCAATTGACTCAGCTCCAGAAGAAAAAGAGCGTGGTATTACTATCAACACTGCTCACGTAGAATATTCAACTGCAAATCGTCACTATGCTCACGTTGACTGTCCAGGTCACGCTGACTATGTGAAGAACATGGTTACGGGTGCTGCCCAAATGGACGGTGCTATTATTGTAGTAGCTGCTACTGACGGACCAATGCCACAAACTCGTGAGCACATCCTTTTGTCTCGCCAAGTAGGTGTACCTCAGTTGGTTGTTTTCATGAACAAAGTGGATATGGTAGATGATCCAGAATTGTTAGAACTTGTTGAAATGGAAATTCGTGAATTGTTGTCATTCTATGATTTCGACGGCGATAACATTCCAGTAATTCAAGGTTCTGCTTTAGGTGGATTGAACGGAGAGCCAAAATGGGTTGAGACTATTGAAGCTTTGATGGATGCTGTAGATTCATGGATTCCACTTCCAAAAAGAGATATTGACAAGCCTTTCTTGATGCCAGTTGAAGACGTATTCTCGATTACAGGTCGTGGTACAGTTGCAACAGGTCGTATCGAAACTGGTATTATCAACTCTGGTGAAGCAGTAGATATCTTAGGTATGGGTGCAGAAGGCTTGAAATCAGTTGTTACTGGTGTTGAAATGTTCCGTAAAATCCTTGACCGTGGAGAAGCTGGTGATAACGTAGGTTTGTTGTTACGTGGTATTGACAAAGAATCAATCCGTAGAGGTATGGTTATTTGTAAGCCAGGTTCAGTAAAACCACATACTAAATTTAAGGCTGAGGTTTATATCTTGTCTAAAGAAGAAGGTGGTCGTCATACACCTTTCTTTAACAAATATCGTCCACAATTCTATTTCCGTACCACAGACGTAACAGGAGAAATCATGTTGCCAGCTGGTGTTGAAATGTGTATGCCTGGTGATAACTTGACAATCGACGTAACTTTGTTGAACAAAGTAGCGATGGATAAAGGACTTCGTTTCGCTATCCGTGAGGGTGGTCGTACGGTAGGTGCTGGTCAGGTAACTGAGATCTTAGACTAAGATTTACTAAGTATATCAAAAAAAGCGTTCTGAGCAATCGGAACGCTTTTTTTGTATACTTTGCTTTTTTCTTAACCAGTTGACTCGTGTGTAATTTATTAAAACTTTACCCAAGAAATCACTGTTTTTGTTTATTGAAATTCGGCAAAAAATGTAGAAACTTTCTAAACAAGCTTTCGTGTTATTAAAGAGAGAAATTATATATAATGACAAAAATACCCATTTCTGTACTCGAATTAGCGACTGTGGTGGACGGAGGAAATCACAGAACTGCTATATCAAACACCGTTAAAATTGCCCAACACGCCGAATCTTTAGGTTATAAACGTTTTTGGATGGCAGAGCATCATAATATGGAATACATTGCCAGCTCTGCTACTTCCATCTTGATTGGTCATGTAGCTGGAAAAACAAGTACGATTCGGGTTGGTTCGGGCGGAATAATGTTGCCAAATCATAGCCCTTTGGTGATTGCTGAGCAATTTGGTACGTTAGAAAGCATTTATCCTAATAGAATAGATTTGGGATTAGGTAGAGCCCCAGGTTCTGACCAACCTACGGCATTAGCTTTAAGGAGAAATAATATTGATAATGCCCAACTTTTTCCTTCCGATGTAAGACAATTGCAAAAATACTTTAGTCCTCAAAATCAAACCGCTAAAGTAAGGGCATTTCCAGGAGAAGGCTTGAAAATTCCAATTTGGATGTTAGGTTCAAGTACTGATAGTGCCTATTTGGCGGCAGAAATGGGGCTTCCTTACGCTTTTGCTTCACATTTTGCTCCTGCCCAATTTCGAGCCGCTATCAAAATTTATCGTGAAAATTTCAAATCTTCTGCCGATTTAGAGCAACCTTATGTGATGGCTTGTGTGAATGTTATTGCAGCTGAGACGGACGAAAAAGCCAAGTTATTATTTAACAGTTTATTGAATTTATTTATTGGAATTATTACAAATAATCGTCAGCCACTAAGGTCAATGAGTTCGATTCCAGATAGTTATCAAATTCCAGAAGTAAAAAATGCTGTAAATAGAATGCTTTCATGCACGTTTATTGGAAGTAAAAAGACAATAAAAAGTAATATGTCAGAATTTATTGACGAAACGAGAATTGATGAGTTGATGGTGGCTTCGCATATTTTTGATTTGGATGCTAAGTTAAAATCTTTCTCGATTCTAAAAGAAGCTCTAAGTGTTGATTGATAAAGATTTAAGTTTTTTTGCCATAGTTGTTGCTAAAATTTTAAAAAAAGCCTCTCCATGCCGTTGTGCTGTGTTTTTCACTGCAACGTACTGTCCCACAACACGTGGGGAAGCACCTTGCGAAAAGATTTATGAATTAAACTCGCCACGGATTTAAACAATTAACGCTCAATTTTCAAGGATTTATACCCTTGAAAATTGAGCGTTAATTGTTTTTAATTTGAAATGTCAAATCTTAAAACTGCTCTACCCCCGCAAAGAAGAAACTTCCTTCAATCCCAGCGTTTTCATCTGAATCAGACCCGTGAATAGCATTTGCTTCAATTGATTTGGCAAATAATTTACGAATTGTTCCTTCGTCTGCATTGGCTGGATTGGTTGCTCCGATTAATGTACGGAAATCAGCTACTGCATTGTCTTTCTCCAAAATCATCGGAACGATTGCTCCTGACGACATATATTTACATAAATCTCCGTAGAAAGGTCTTTCAGCGTGAACTGCATAAAATTCTCCCGCACGTTCTGCTGTCAATAATGTCTTTTTCATTGCTACGATTTTGAAGCCAGCCTCCTCAATCATCTTAATAATTGCTCCTGAATTTCCATCTGCTACTGCATCAGGTTTAATCATCGTAAATGTTCTGTTAGTTGCCATATTAGGTCTTTAAATTTGTAATGAATAAAATTTTCACAAAATTACGCAAACAACAACCGTTTTAGAAACCTTACGAAGTTTTTTATGAATATTTCTCAGTAACTTTGCGTTTTATTTTTTTGACACAACCACTTATATTGTTAATTAGGGACTATGAATTAAGATTTGGGGAATATGTAAAATTTTAAAGTTTTTCCTAAAATTCATAACCCGCTTATTTTCAAAAACAATAATGCAACAATTAGAATCCTTTCGTGAGTTAATCAGCACGCCCAAAAACATTGTGATTACCACCCACTTCAAACCTGATGCTGATGCTCTCGGGTCGTCTTTGGGTTTAGCTGGCTATCTCAAAAAGAAAGGACATAATGTAACGGTGATTACGCCCTCAGATTATCCAAAATTTATTGCGTGGATGTCTGGAAATGAAGAGGTTGTTAATTACGAAGATTATAAAAATAGAGGTAAAAATATCCGACTAATTGCAAATGCTGATATAATTTTTTGCTTAGATTTTTCGGTCTTAGCTCGTATTGAGGCAATGGCAGACGTGGTTAGACAATCAAAAGCTGTGAAAGTGATGATTGACCATCATACTTTTCCAGAAGATTTTGCCGAATTTACTTATCACGATACCAAAGCTGCCGCAACGGCTCAATTGATATTCCAGTTAGTAGAATTATTGGGTGATAAAGCCCTTTTAGATATATCCATCTGTGAGTGTTTATATGCAGGTATTATGACAGATACAGGTTCGTTCAGACATCCAAGCACTACACCAGCAGTACACAGGATTGCGGCAGATATCATGGAATTGGGTGTAAATACAAATCTTATTCACCGAAGAATCTATGATAGTTCGACGGTGGAGCGAATGAAATTTTTAGGGTTTGTTTTATCCGAAAAATTAGTAATACTTCCAGAATATAGAGTAGCGTATTTTACGGTTACAGATGAAGAATTAAAAAAATATAATTCACAAACGGGTGATACGGAAGGGATTGTCAATTATGGCTTACAGATTGAGGGTATAGTAATGTCAATCATTATTGTGGATAGACCCGAAGCTGTGAAAATGTCGTTTCGTTCTGTAGAAGAATTTGCGGTAAATCAATTAGCCTCAAAATATTTTAATGGTGGTGGACACAAAAATGCTTCGGGGGGGAAAACTACTGGTATTGGACTACAAGCAACGATTGATAGACTTTTGAGCATTTTGCCAGAATACCAAGAAGCACTGTTGGCAGTGAAAAGTTAGGAAGGAGAGATGAGAGAAAGACAAGAGGAAAGGATGAGGGAATTTTATTAATTGAATACATAGTAAGACAAGTATTAGGAGTTATAATTTTAACCCAATAATATAACCTCTCAGATAAAAACTTAATACAACAATAAATCAGATAAAAATCAAAGCAATGTTAAAAAAAATTAGTGTAGTAATGCTGGCCGCTATGACGTTGGCAGGATGTAATAAAAATCGTGTCGAAGTAGTAGAAGGCGTAAAAATCCAATTTCATAACCACGATGATAAAGCTAAAAAATTGAAAGAAGGCGATATTCTTTCTTTCTTAGTAACTGTTAAAACTGGTGCTGATTCATTATTAAGTCCTCCAGTTGATCCAACTAAGCCTGCTCGTGATATGATTCAGCCTAAAGGTCAAGGAGGTTTCAAGGGTTCATTTCAAGACGGTTTGCGTTTGTTGGCAGTGGGTGATAGTGCAACAATTTATGTTCCAGTGGATTCATTGGCAAAATCGGGTGCTCAATTACCTCCATTCTTGAAAAAAGGAACAGATATTAAATACACAGTGAAGATATTGAAAGTTCAGAGTAAAGCTGAATTTGAGAAAGACATGGCAGCCGAACAGGCCAAAGCCAAAGTAGAGTCAGAAGCTCGCAAAGCCCAATTGCCACAATTGATGGCTGATTTTGTGAAAAAATCTGGTTTAGCTTTTAAAACAACGGCTTCGGGTTTGCAGTATGCTGTTATCAAAGAAGGTACAGGCGATAATCCAAAAACTGGAAATGTTTGTAAATGTATGTACAAAGGTACTTTCTTGGACGGAAAAGTATTTGACGAAAGCAAAACACCAGTTGATATGCCTATTGGCCAAATGATTCCAGGTTTCAATGAAGCCTTGATGATGATGAAAAAAGGGGGTAAAGGCAAATTCTTGATTCCACCAGCTATCGGCTACGGGGAGCAAGGCGGTGGACCAATCCCAGGGAATACACCTTTAGTATTTGAGGTTGAATTGATTGATTTTAAAGCACAGTAGTAGTTATTAGTTATTGGTTAATAGTTATAAGTGGATTTCCAGTAACTATTAACCAATAACTAACTCCAAGAATTAACAGTTTTTAACGTCCATATTCGTAATGAAAATCGTTTCTTTGCGTTTTGTTAAAAATTATATAAGTTTAGTGATAGCATATTCTATTGGTAGTATTATTCACTTACTCTATCATCCACTCATTCTATCATTAAAAACAACATTATGAAAATCAGAGTATTAAATATTTTATTGGGGATAAGTTTTATTGGTTTTTTAGGAAGTTGTCTTTCAAAAGTGGTTTTGGAAGATGATTTGATTTCGCAACAAAACGATACTCAAATTCAGCAATATATTAGTAGTAAAAAGTTGGCGGCAACTAAAGCTTCTAATGGTGTGTATTACACCATAACGAAGGCAAATCCAAATGGACGAGTCTTGACTTTAGGAGATACCGTTCGCTTACATTATGTTATTTCAAGGCTGGATGATTTTAAAGTAGATAGTTCATTAGTGCTTAAAAATCAGCCGTTTATATTTTTGAATAATGGAGCAGCAAGTAATATTTTCTTGAAAATGCTTCCTTACATGCGTGAAGGTGAACAAGCAACATTTATTCTTCCTTCAAAACTAGTGGGCAACTCACAAGCATTACCTAATATTCCTGCCAATTCATCCATTCGATGTGATATTACGTTCTTCAAAAATTACAGCGAAGATATTACTATTGACAACTATGTGATAGCAAAGAAATTGAATGTAAAGGAAAAAATTAAAGCAGTCAGTACCACAACAGGATTTACAAATTATGTAACCTATGTTCAAGTGAAGGAAGGTGCAGCAGATTTAATTTCAGGAAAAATAGCCAAATTGAAATATACAGGAAGACTTTTGAACGGATACGTTTTTGATAGTAATGTGAATAGAACAGATTCGTTAAATTATACTGTTGGCGGTGCAAACAGCTATGTACAGGGCTTTAAAGTAGGCGTTGACAAAATGAGATTAGGAGAAAAAGCTACCTTTATATTTCCATCTGGATTAGGATATGGCGGAACGGCCAAAAATAATATACCAGCATATTCAACGCTAATTTTTGATATTGAAATCGTAGCAATGAAAGACAAATAAGACATACAATAACGATGAATAAAAGTATTATATATATATTGTTTTTGAGTATAATCGGGTTATTGAGTGGCTGCGTAGCCACAAACGACCCAGCACCCACTAACTCCCTTACACAAGCAACTCTTGATAAAATCACAGCTTATGGAAGCTCAAAAAAACTTACATTCAATAGAAGTGCGGATGATATTTTTTATGCTATCACTGTAGCAAACCCTTCAGGACGAGTACCAAAGCAGAATGAATACGTAAAATTATATTATACCTATACTAAATTAGATGGGACAATTTTGGATAGCACTGCTACTAATCAAAAAATACCAATTGCGATTCCTTATTTAGCTTATAACAGTCTGATGAATTATGTAGTGGCTTTTATGAAAGAAGGTGAATCAGCAACGGTTGTTTTTCCCTCAACTTCTGCTTCTACAGAACCAACCGTAGTAAATGCTACTTTAATTTCAACTCGTGATGAAACAGAACAAGTAAACGAGTATATTAATGAGAAATATAAAGGCTTTACTTTTAAAAAGAGTATTACTGGTTTACAATATCTTATTACTAAAACAAGTGCTACTGGTGATACTGTAAAAACTGGTAAAACAGCCACAGTTAGTTATACAGGGAAATTATTGTTCAAAAATAAAACTCGGGATTCTAACGGATTTCCCATTTATACGGATCAATTTGACGCAGGGAGTTTTTCATTCGTAATTGGAGCAGAAACGGTGGTTTTAGGTTTTGAAGAAGCCGCTAAATTAATGAAAGTGGGTGATAAAGGAATATTTGTCTTTCCTTCCTCATTGGGTTATAAAGCCAAAGGGGTTTTGAACACCTCTACTGGACAATATAGTATTCCTCCATATTCGCCATTATTATTTGAAATAGAAGTAACCGCAGTAAAATAAAATTCTAAACTAAAATTTAACTAAAAAGCCTTCTCAAATGTATGAGAAGGCTTTTTTCGATTTAAAAACATGAGGACAAAATTATGCTTTGCTACAAATAACGCTCATAAGTTAGAAGAAATTCAAGCTATTTTGGGAGACAGTTTTGAACTTTTGAGTCTAAATGACATCCATTGTAAAGAGGAGTTGCCTGAAACAGGAAACACTCTTGAAGCTAATTCTTTACAAAAGGCAAAATATCTCTATGATAATTATCAAGTTGATTGTTTTGCGGATGATACAGGCTTGGAAGTACACACCCTTGGAGGCGAACCAGGAGTATATTCTGCCCGTTATGCAGGGTTGCAAAGAAGCCATACAGATAATGTAAACCTATTACTAAAAAACCTCGTAGATAAGTCTGACCGCTCCGCCAGATTTAAAACGGTAATTACTTTGATACAAAATGGAAACATTACGCAATTTGAAGGAATAGTAAATGGAAAAATTTTAGAGGAGCTCAGAGGTACTGAAGGTTTTGGTTATGACCCAGTTTTTATTCCTGATGGCAGTATAAGAACTTTTGCTGAGATGTCTATGGAAGAAAAAAGTCTCTATAGTCATCGAAGGAAAGCTACTGATAAGCTTATCAATTTTTTATTACAACAGGAGTAATCATTAGCAAGATGAACAGAGTTAAGATAGACCTACCTGAACAGTTTCATTTCTCTACTGTTA
>JANPIG010000810.1:0-3017 GCA_031424875.1 Cytophagales bacterium | reverse complement strand
CCGCAATGCCTCATACAAACCTGTATCTTGTTCATTTTTCAACAAAGCTCCAATGTAGGGAGGTATGTCAGTATTCGTTTGAAAATCCTCTAATAAATCTCCCGAAACCTTGCCTACCAATAGCAATTTTATCCAATCAATCAATTCAGAAGTTGAAGGTTTTTTCTTCAAGGCTTTCACTTCTCTAATTCCATAAAATATTGACATTGAATTAGTTATCAATTTTTCTTCTAAACTTGGATAATGTACATCAACGATTTGTTTCATCGTTTCACGGTCGGGGAAGGAGATATAATGAAAGAAACAACGTCTTAAAAAAGCATCGGGCAATTCTTTTTCATTATTGGAAGTAATGATGATTATTGGACGTTTTTTGGCTTTTATGGTTCGCTTTAATTCGTAACAATAAAATTACATCTTGTCCAATTCATTCAATAAATCATTGGGAAATTCAATGTCAGCCTTATCAATTTCATCAATTAAAAGCACCACTTGTTCATCTGACTCAAATGCTTCCCACAGTTTGCCCTTTTTGATATAATGTTCAATATCGTTGATATCTCCATCGCTCAACTGCGAATCTCGCAAACGAGCAACCGCATCATATTCGTATAAGCCTTGCTGTGCGGAGGTGGTAGATTTGATATTCCAAGAATAGATGGGTTTTCCTAAGGCCGAGGCAACCTCATAAGCCAAAAGTGTTTTTCCTGTGCCTGGTTCCCCCTTAATCAAAAGGGGTTTTTCTAATGTAACGGCTGCATTTACAGCCACTTGCAATGCTCTCGTGGCAATATAATTTTCTGTTCCTTGGAAAGTCATGTTTTAGGGGTTTGGGGATTTAGGTGTAAAAGGGATTTAAGTTATCAATACTAAATATTAATTAGGAAAATGATGCTGTGCTAAAACTTTAACCCCCAAATTCCTCTATTTACCTAAACCCCCCAAAAGCTAATCTTCATAATCTGTTTTAAAAGCATACAAAGTTGTATCCAATTTGATAGTACCAGCTAAATATTCATCTACAAATTTTGTTACTATTTCATCGTTTATTTCATCAACATTTAAACAAACATCTAAGCCAATTCCAAATTCAAAATTCTCGTCAATATCTAAATGTTCGGAAAGTTTAACTTCTTCGTTTTCTTCTATTTCCTCAATCAATTCTGTAATGTATAATTCAACCTCTTCATCCATGTCTTCATTGGCTTCATAGGTTTCATCACGATTTTCCATAGGTACGTACAGAGGATAGGTTTTCAAGGCCTTTCTCTCGGCTGATTCATAGACTACGCTATTATAATGCAATCTCAATGAATATATCACTGCATCAAAAATTGCTTCTTGACCTTTATATTCTCCTACAAATTGAACGTGGACAAACTCCTCCATGTTGTCGGGTTCGTCATGGAGTTCATCTTCGAAATATACAAATTTTTTTCCTGCCTCAGCACATTCTTTTTTTAATTGTTCAATCTCCTTCGGGTCGAGTCCAGGATTATCTTTTAATGCCATTTTATTATTAATTTGTGATTTTTGAGTGGTGAGTTGTGATTTTAGTTTCACCAATCGTTAGTTTAAATTTCAAAATTACGATAAATTTCTAAGAATGCCTTGTTTCAATCACAACTCACAACTCATCAATCACAATTTCAACGTATCAACAGCAACTCACGATATTTTGGAAGTGGCCATTCATCATCATCTACAATAAGTTCGAGTTTATCAACGCAGTATCGTATCTGCTCAAAGAAATCACGAACTTTAGTACTATATAAATACGCACTTTCACGAGCTTCTACATTGTTAGCTTCTTTACGTGCTTCCGTCATTTCATCAACTAAAAGTGTGATTTTAGAAGTGTATTGAGAAATCTTTTTTATAATTTCTACCGTAGGAGCAAAATATTGCGGGTCAATGCCAATCTCTTTTTGCCCTCTAACATTATCTACTAAAAGGGTCTGATATTTTAAGGAAGTAGAAACAATATGATTTATTGCCAAGTCGCCCATAACACGAGATTCAATCTGTACTTTTTTAATGTAATTTTCTACTTCAATCTCATATCTTGCGTGCAATTCTTCTTTCGTATAAATACCGTGACGAGTCAATAATTCAATGGAAGATTCACGTGTGTAAACCTCCAAAGCTTCTGGAGTAGTTTTTAAATTTGACAATCCACGAGCCTCTGCTTCCTTCACCCATTCGTCAGAATAGCCATTTCCTTCAAAATATATTTTTTTGGAATGGCGAGCATATTTCTTTAAAACCTCAATAATGGCTAATTCTTTCTTAATGCCCTTTTCCAGAATAACATCAACTTCTTGACGGAATTGGAAAAGTTGGTTAGCAACAATTGTGTTCAAAATCGTCATGGGAGCAGCTGAATTTGATGATGAGCCTACTGCTCTGAATTCAAACTTATTTCCCGTAAATGCAAAAGGAGAAGTACGGTTTCTGTCGGTATTATCCAACATTAACGATGGAATTTTATTAATTCCTAACTTCAAATAAACGTTATCACCTTTTTCTAAATGAATTTGATTGATGTCTGAAAGGTTTTCTAATTCATCCAAAAAACGGGTCATTTCTGAGCCAATAAAAATTGACATGATCGCTGGTGGAGCTTCATTAGCACCCAAACGATGTTCGTTTCCAGAAGTAGCAATAGTTGCTCTCAACAAATCTGAATAATCGTGAACGGCTTTCGTAACATTCAAGAAAAATACTAAAAATCGTAAATTCTCCTTAGGTTTTGAAGAAGGGCCAAGCAAATTAATGCCTGTATCAGTACCTAATGACCAGTTATTATGCTTGCCCGAGCCATTGATTCCTGCAAAAGGTTTTTCATGAAAAAGAACCCTTAATTTATGTCTAATCGCAACTTTTGACATCAAATCCATCAAAAGTGCATTATGATCACAAGCTAAATTTACTTCTTCAAAAGTGGGTGCAACTTCAAATTGAGCAGGAGCAACCTCATTATGACGAGTACGAACGGGAATTCCCAACCTTAACGC
>JANPIG010000809.1:0-3810 GCA_031424875.1 Cytophagales bacterium | reverse complement strand
AAAACAAAAGAGAAACAAGCAATAGCTACTGATTACTGGACAAAATTGAAAGCGTTTTCAGTAAAATGTGCCGAGAATCCAAAACTGCCTAAAACTGGATTTTGGCAAGTTGCTTCTTCTTACATGGAATATATTCAGGGCGACTTTGCTGAATCAGAAGCATTTTTGGCTCAGGCTAAAAGTGTAAATTCAAAAAATGAAGGCTTACAAAATCAGTTTTTGATTCAGGAATTATTATTGACCAGCAAGAAAGCAAACAGCATTACGCCCGAAGTAGAAATGGCATATTTACCCATTTTAGAGAAAATCGGGAAACCCAAAGGTTTCAGATTGAGCAACGCTATTTTGGAATCTTGTAATATTTTAGCGGCAAAATATCGTGGTATTCAGCCTTCACAAACGGTAGAAAAAAAGGGTGGCATGTTGTCGAGTTGTTCCAATAAAACTACTGAGCAAGTACACGTAACCGTCCCTAATGCCTTGGCAAAAGCCTATTTATTGACCATGCTGACGACTTATCAAGTAAATAGCGGGGCTGAATATGGTGGGTATGAATCGCAAAAAGATATGTTTCCGATTGAGGATACTACTTCTTTGGCAACCCTTGAGCAGGTAATCAAGTATTATACCGACCCCAATAAATCAGATTTTGATAAGCGTTTGCAAAAGTTGGTGGGCTTTAATAATGACCAAATTTATACGCTCATGGGCAGACGTGCCATGGACGAACATAATTACGCCAAAGCCGCTGAGGCCTTCGGGAAAGTGAATCCGAAGCTTTGGCAGGAGGAAGTTTGGACAAGCATGTTCAACGAAGACCCATTTTTTATTTCACCCAAATACGATGAAGAAGTAAAAAATTCTTACAATCCATACACTTTTGCAAAGAAATTAGCGGATTTGGAAGCCAAACTAAAAGCCAATCCTAACGATGCAGAAAGTGCTTATTTATTGGGTTGTGGGGCTTTGAATACCACTACACACGGCAATTCATGGATTTTGAGAAGGCATGGTTGGAGTGGTTCAGACGTGAATTCTTATGATGGCAAGCACTACGATATTGACTACTATCAAGCCACGAAAGCGAAGGCGTTTTTTGTGGAAGCGATGAAATCTAAAAACCCTGAAATTTCGGCAAAGGCTTGTTTTGGAGCGGCTCGTTGTGAAAGAATTGCTTTTGACGTTATGCTATCTTCGCAAGAAGCTAATCCAGATGAAGATGCCGATAAATTTGCTCAACGCATAGAAAAGGAAAGGATTTCTAAGTTTTCAAACTATTTCAAACTCCTAAAAACAAAATATCAAAATACTGAATATCAAAAGCAAGTGTTGGCGGAGTGTGGGGATTATTCTTTATTTGTGGGGAAGTGAACGACTTGAAATAAATCTTTCCAAGCGTTCAAAACTCTTGGAAAGGTTATAAATCTATCGATATAAAAACTCCTACGTCACCCCCAACTTCTCTTCCTCAAATCGTTCAAATTCCTTCTCCTCCACAATTTGCTTGATGCGTAAAACCGTTTCATATAATTCAAGAAAAGTATTGTACAGCGGAGCAATGCCCAAACGGATATTTTTGGGTGGACGAAAATCTGGAATGATACTTATGGCTCCTTCAAGGGGTTCAATCATGGCTCTATTAATTCGATAGCCTTCTTGATGTTGAATAGAAATGTGCGAGCCACGCTGATTAACATCCAAGGGCGAAGCAATCGTAAAACCGATGGGCAACAAAAAATTTTGAATTAATTCAACCAAAAAGCTACTTTGCAACTTACTTTTTTCTCGAAGATTTTCAATACCTGCTTCGTTGATTAAGTCTATGCCTGCTTCGGTAGCGGCGAGTGAAAGTATGGAGGGAGTACCCGTTGAGAAGCGTTGAATGTTATTTTTAGCTTCATAATTTAGGTCAAACTCAAAGGGTTTTTGATGGCTAAACCATGCCCAAATAGGGTTTTGGAGTTTTTCTTGCAAGTCTTTTCTGACGTATAAAAAGGCTGGTGCTCCAGGTCCTCCATTCATGTATTTATAAGTACAACCTACCGCCATATCAGCGTTTGATTCGTTCAAATTTACCGCCACTGCTCCCGCAGAATGGCTTAAATCCCAAATCACAAAAGCGTTTTTTTGATGAGCTAAATCATTGATTTTCCTCATGTTGTACATAAAAGCACTTTTAAAAACTACGTGGCTCAACGTTATAAATGCCGTATTTTCATCCAATTCCTGTTCAATTGCTTCTTCGGAAATACTTATTTCATCTGCACTTTTGATTATTTTTAAAGAATGATTTTGAAATTGTTGAGCCAATAATCCTTGCAGCACGTATAAATCACTCGGGAAGTTCAAGGAGTCGGTAATGATTTTTGTTTTGGAAGGATTTAAACTCAACGTAGCAAAAGCCAATTTATAGAAATTAATGGAAGTGTTGTCTCCCACGAAAATTTCATCGGGTCTTGCTCCTACTAATTTGGCAATTTTGGCAGCTACTTTATTGGGCAAATCTATCCAATGTTCGTTCCAACTCCTGATAAGCCCATTTTTCCATTGATTTTGAATAAGATTTGAGGTTACTTCAATGGTCAGTTTAGGCAATTTTCCCAAAGAATTTCCATCCAAATATATCTCATCGCTCTCAAAAAACTGATTTTTGAATGATGCGAGAGAGTCATTTTGATCAAATGCTAAGGCTTTTTGATGATATTCTTCTTCAATAATTGTCATAGAATTTATTTAAGATTAAACAATTCATTAGCTATTTTCTCTGCCCAAAGTTCATACATTTTGCCCGAAGGATGCAAATCATCACTGGCAATGAGAACACTATTGTTGAGGGCTTGTCGAGAGATAGGCGTTATATCGACGAAAACAATATTTTTCTTTTTAGATTCCTCTTTTACTACTTCATTAAAAAGGTCAATTTGTGTGGAAATTTCTGGCTTACTTCCTTCACCCCCAAACGCCGTTACGCCCCAATCTGGAATTGAAACGACAAAAACTTGCGAGGGTTTATTATCCGCAAACTGAATCGCCATTTCTAATAAATCAACAAACTCCGTTCTGAATTGTTCTATACTGAGCCCTCGATATTGATTATTTACACCAATTAATAAAGAAACAAGGTCAAAATGTTGGGAAATATTTTCGGAATCAATCGCAGTTTTTAGTTCGTCAGTTGTCCAACCCGTTTGAGCGATAATTTTGGGTTTAGAAACTGCTTTTCCAAGAGCAGTCAGTTTATGAGTTAATTGCAACGGCCAACGTTCAGATTCTTCCACACATTCGCCAATGGTATAGCTGTCGCCGAGGGCTAAATAACTTAGCTCAATTGTATTTTTTTCTTCCATAAATTAATAAATAAATGAGTGATAAAACCGCTAATAAAATGCCAAGGCTTTTCATTTCTGAGAAGGCTAAATTGGACAAAAACCAAAGAATGGCAATAGTGGCTAAGACATGAATAGTAATGCCAAATGGGAGCTTGAAATTGGGAGTATTTTCAGCATTATTTTTGAATCTCAATTTAATAGTTGACAAAACCACTCCCAAGTAAATACTTAATAATGAGGCACTTGCCACAATAGCTAAGGCTTTAAATCCTCCCGAAATAGAAAAAACAAAATCGAATAAAGAGTAGGCAATGATTGCCCAAAAAGGCGTAGCAAATTTGGGGTGAACTTGTCCTAAAAATGAAGGCAGCCATCCTTTTTTTGCTCCCGCAAAAATGATTCTTGGGTAAGATAAAACCGAACCGCTCAAAGCTGCAAACATTGAAAATGCCGCCCCCAATATCATCAGATTTGAACCAAA
>JANPIG010000808.1:0-1552 GCA_031424875.1 Cytophagales bacterium | reverse complement strand
TACGGCTTTTATTCGAGATTGAAGATAATGACTCAGAGCCCCACTAAATAAATCCCCAAAAGCAATGCCTGTATAGCCACACATAATGGCAAAACCTGGGTCAATAGTCTCTGCAATGCCGAGTTTTTCGCCAAATTCATTACTCAAGGTCATTAAAATAGCTATTCCAAACCACGTAGGCAAGCCCATTCCAATACATTTCAGATAAATTTTCAACCGACGCATATCCGTAAAAAAGGAAAAGAAATTTCCTTTTTTAATCTGTTTATTTCCTTGCAAACCTTTGTACATACCAGATTCAAAAACGCCAATGCGTAGTAATAAAAGGCAGATACCTAAGCCTCCGCCAATAAAAAAGGCATATCGCCAAGTAAATAGTCGGACGGTAAAGTAAGCAAAAACTGCCCCAAAAAGTCCGATTCCTGCTACCAATGAAGTACCTAATGCTCGTAATTCTTTGGGTAAAACTTCAGAGACAAGAGTGATTCCTGCTCCTAATTCTCCTGCTAAACCAATGCCAGCAATAAAGCGAAGGATTTTGTAAGTTTCGGGATCCTGTACAAATCCACAGGCAATATTTGCTAAGGAATACGTAATTATAGAGCCAAATAAAACTGAAAGCCGACCTTTTTTATCACCCAAAACGCCCCACAAAATACCTCCTATTAGCAAACCGCCCATTTGCCAATTTAAAATCTCTGTGCCAATGGTAGAAATTTGCTCTTTGTTAAGTCCCAAATCTTTTAAACTTGGCACACGAACGATTCCGAAAAGAAGTAGATCATAAATATCAACAAAATAGCCCAAAGCGGCTACAATAACGGGAATACTGAGAAGATGTTGGGTGGTAGTTTTGGGTTGCATATTTGTTGTGGATTTGTACCACAGGCTTTAGCCTGTTCATTTATTAATCAGTAATTTGCAGGCTAAAGCCTATTTATTTATTAATCAGTAATTTACAGGCTAAAGCCTGTGGTACTTTTTAAAAAAACTGTTCTCGCATTTCTTGTTTGACTATTTTTAAGGCTTCGTCAGATGGGTTTACGCTTTTGTTCATGATTATTTCAAAAATACGTTTTGCTAATTCTATAGCAGGAGCATCGGGAGCTATTTCTTTGGATGATAGGTTAATAAGAGCCACAGTTTCGTTCATAGCATTCTTTACAACAGTCCATACTTCATCACTCATATATACCTGTTGAGAGAGATTATGTGAAAATTCTTCTCTGATTTCAGCAAGCATCAATTGTTGAAATTCGGCTACATTTTCAGTTCTTCCATTTAGACGGATTAATAAATTATAAGGAGAAATTCGTTCCAAAAAAAAAGCCATGCGTTCATACGCTTGTAGGCGAATGGGCAGAAGGGTTTTAGTAGTTTCGGATCTAATGTCCAATTCTTTTTGAACTAAATCTTTTTTAATAAATGAACTGACTGTCAAGTACATAGCCCACAGCACCAAGCCAGCGGGTACAATAACTCTTACACAATGGAATTAATTACCGATTTAATTAAATTTATTCTACCCGCTGGCTTGGTGCTGTGGGCTATG
>JANPIG010000807.1:0-2047 GCA_031424875.1 Cytophagales bacterium | reverse complement strand
CGGCTATCAGCTTGAAAATAGAAAAGGCTCAGAAAATACTATCATTTTCTGAGCCTTTTTCTATTTTGAATAATTGATAATCAAAATTTTAAATATTAATTATTAATTATTCATTATTTCATACCATTTTCTTCAAATTCCCAAAACTTGTAGTCAAGTTTGCTACTGGTGAAGGCGCCCCATCTTGTTCTACAAAAAGATGTTTTACACCAGCCATATCAGCCGCCGCAAAAATTGATTTAAAATCCACTATTCCTGTTCCTACTTCCACAGGATTTAGCGTTTCTTTATTCAAATCTTTTACGTGAAATAAGGGGAAACGTCCTTTATGTTTTTTGAATAAGACTGGAATATCTACACCAGCTTTAGTTGCCCAAGCCAAATCCAATTCAAATTTCATTAAATCAGCACTAATTTGTGAAGCAAATACCTCAAAAGGTAATTGTCCATCCACTTTTTCAAATTCAGCCGTATGGTTGTGATAAACCAAACTGATACCAGCTTTTTTACAAGCCTCACCCGCTTTTTGGAGTATTTCAGTTGAAGATTTTAGGTCTTCGGATGTCTTCACAGGAATGCTGGCACAAACCAAATATTTCACCCCACCTTCAGCCACTTCATCCACAACTTGCTGAGCATCATTCATTAATGATTTCATGGGAGGCATTTTTTTGAAAGCCTCAGCATTAGGGTTGGCAGCTTTATTGGGTTGAGGGGCAGGCATACGAAAAGGGGCTCCCATGATGTGGTGTGCTTGCCAAGTCATACCCATATCACTCAAAACTTTGGAAAACTCTTTGGGTTTCATACCATAGTAACCACCTTTCAAACTAAACGCTGATTCGATTTCTTTATAGCCAATATCTGCAATTTGTTTCAATGTTCCTGTTACGTCTTTGTCAATGATGGACATGGTAGTATATAGCTGAACTCCGAAATTTTTGGGTGTCAGTTTTCTGCCAAAAGCATCCGCTAACTGTGGCATCAACATACTACCGAGAGCCATTGCTCCTGTATTTTTTAAAAATTCTCTTCTGTTTTGCATCGTTTTATATTTATTGGAAAGATGATTGGAAATAAAATTGCCTTGTACTTACATAAGGACAAGGCAATTTATTTCTACTGAAAATTATTAATTCTTCAACAACCCCTGACTCTCCCGTTTATTCAAAGTCATCAAAAAAGCGGGTAATAAAATCAAATTACAAATCATTGCCATTAAAAGAGTTATTGAAACTAATATTCCTAATGATTGTGTGCCTTTGAAACTGGATGCCGTAAAGATAAAAAAGCCTGTAAACAAGATGATAGCAGTATAAAACATGGAAACGCCCGTGTTCCGAATCGTCTCAGAGATGGCTTCTTTTACGCTTCTATTTTTGTTCAACAATTCATCTTTATACCTTGTCAAAAAGTAAATTGTACCATCTGACGAAATGCCAAAGGCAATAGAAAATATTAAAATCGTTGAATATTTGAGGTGAATATCAAAAAAGCCCATCAATCCTGCCGTCATTAATAGTGGAATCAAACTTGGTAATGTTGAGATGATTACCATCTTCCAAGAACGAAAAAGCAATGCCATTATCAAGCAAATCAATACAATGGCTTGCAAGGTACTTTCAATTAAATTGCCTTGTAAATAATCATTTTGCCATGCGTAAATAACACTATTTCCCGTTATCTCTGCATCATAACCACGCTTATCACCTGCCTTAAAAAAGACATTATTTTCAGCATCATAATTGAAAATAGAATCTACTTTGGGTTGTAACTTATTGATAATCTGATTGGTACGAACCGTTCCGCAGTCGGCAATTTGGAAACTTATTCTGGTATAACGTTGTGTAGAATCAATAAACCCTTTCGTGAAGCTACCTTTTCCTTTTACCGTTTGATTGTATTCTTGAAGTTTGGATAATTGGTCAATTCCTGGCAAAACAAAATATTTTGGGTCGCCCCCACGATAAGCTTGATAAGCAAATTTTACGGCTGTAACCAAGGATACGGGTTTAGTAAACTCTGGATATTTAGCAAATTCCCTTTC
>JANPIG010000806.1:0-2392 GCA_031424875.1 Cytophagales bacterium | reverse complement strand
GATTTTTGTGCGAGAATAGAAGAGAAATTAATTAAAACAATAGCAAAAGATTTGTAAAAAACATTCATACATTTTGTTATTTTTTAGAACTCAAATATCTTATTTTATTATTTAATATCCTATAAGTATAAATAATAAATAAACTTACAATGAATCGGTGGCTCTTCTTATAAACGAGTGAAACCATGCCATGGATAATTTTTGCACTTGCTTAAAATCAATTGATTAGATGCTTATATTTGTATGTATAATTCAAAATTTATTTTTTGCCTTAATAATGTTAAATAATCACGAGGACCAGTATAATACGTATCAATACATCATAGCAGGTGGAGGAATGGCGGGCCTTTCATTGGCATTTTACTTGAATAAATCATTGTTGAGGGAAAAAAAAATATTGATAATTGACCGTGAAAAGAAAAATGCAAATGACCATACTTGGTGTTTTTGGGAGACTGGTGTATCACCTTTTGAGGAAATTATTTTTAAAAAATGGAAAGGAGTATGGTTTCATGGCACAGGAAAATTTTCACAATTCCTTGATTTGCAAGACTATACCTATAAAATGATTCGGGGAATTGATTTTTACGAATACATTATTTCAATCCTTAAACAAAACCAAAACATTACTTTCTTACAGGCGAATATTGAAAAAATTGAGATTCAGGATAAAGATACAATCGTTAAAACAGAACAAGGAAATTTCATAGCAGATGAAATGGTTTTTGACAGTTCGTTTCGTTCAAATTACAACAATCCGAAGCACCATAATATGCTTCAGCATTTCAAAGGTTGGGTGATTGAAACGACAAAACCTGTTTTTAAAGTAAATGAACCCACACTTTTTGATTTCAGAATTGAGCAAAAAGATGAACTTAGGTTTGTCTATGTTTTGCCATATTCTGCAACAAAAGCCTTAATTGAATTTACCATTTTTTCAGATAATATCATTACTCAGGGAGAATATGAATTTTATTTAAAAAAGTACATTGAAGAAACCGTAAAAGTGGGCGATTATCACTTAAAAGAGGATGAATATCACATATCAGAAACCGAGTTTGGCGTTATTCCTATGTCTGATGAAAAGCATATAATTTCGCCTATGGCTAAGGTTACTCGTATTGGCACGTCGGGTGGATATGTAAAAGCTTCTACGGGTTATACTTTTCAAAGAAGTCAGCGGTTTTTGCAAAACTTAGTAAAAGAATTAACTCAAAATCAGATTGTTGTACCTACTAATGGTATAAAAATTAATAAATGGAAAGGTCTTTTAGATACCATTTTATTGAATGTTATGCTTAAGAAACGAGCACCCCAAGATAAAATTTTTACGTATCTCTTCAAGAATAATAAATCTTCAAGAATCTTGAAGTTTTTGGATGAAGATACCTCATTTTATGAAGATTTATTGGTGATTAATTCCGTCCCTAAACTTCCTTTTATCAAGGCCGCTTGGCAAGTTTTGAGCAGAAAACTGTTCTCCCAATAATTTAATTCCTAACTGACAATAACTCGTGAATTTTCAATCCTTACCCATACAAACCACCGCCCAGTACCTCCTCAATGATAGCCGTCAATTATCATCACCACAACGTTCTATCTTCTTTGCTATCAAGGGTTTACATCATGATGGTCATCAGTTTTTGGATGACTTATACCGCAAAGGAGTGCGTGAATTTGTAGTGGAGAAGAAGGCTCTGAATGCTACTTTAATTCGTGAAATAGGACGCATGAGAGAAGCCAAAATTTGGCAAGTTGAAAATAGTATTTTAGCTATGCAAGAAATTGCTCAGGGGCATCGAGAACAGTATAATTTACCCATAATAGCGGTTACGGGAAGCAACGGGAAAACAATTGTGAAAGAATGGCTTTCACAATTATTAAGTAACCGTTTTAAGGTGGTAAAAAGTCCTAAAAGTTACAATTCTCAGATTGGAGTTCCCTTATCAATTTGGCAAATCAACGAAAGCCACAATTTGGGTATTATCGAAGTGGGGATTTCTCGCCCAAATGAGATGGCAAATCTCGAAAAAGTAGTGCAACCTCAAATCGGAATTTTTACCAATATTGGTAACGCTCACAACGAATTTTTTGAGAATAATTTACAGAAAATTAGAGAAAAATTATTGCTTTTTAAAAATGCACAATATGTCATATATTGTGCTGACTATGTAGAAATTGATGAAATTATTAAACAAGAATTTATTTTTCAAAACCCTGACTGTCAATTAATTAGTTGGGGGAGAATTGCTCATGCTGAAATTAGGGTGGACTGGGATGTTGAACCACAAAACACTAAGATATCTTTTACATTTTCAGAACAAATTTCCATTTTTGATGTTCCGTTTACGGATGAAGCCTCCATTGAAAACGCCATTCATTGTATCATAAC
>JANPIG010000805.1:0-3357 GCA_031424875.1 Cytophagales bacterium | reverse complement strand
TTTTATTTTGCAAATATTCATCAGTAAATGGTGGTTATCCAACTTTATTTACGGACCTATGGAATGGCTTTGGCGTTCGGCAACTTATCTCAAATGGCAAACGATGAAGAAGCATTAATTGTTTCTTGAAAAGGTAGGTGGCATGGCTCTGAAGTTGGGCCACCCATATTAAAACTTATAGGGGAAACAACTCAATTACAACCATTTAGCTGAATAATTTGTCTTTAAAGAAAACTTGAGAAATCATGAAACTCTTTGCTTACATTTTCTTGTTTGTCTGCACATCATGGGCTTGCAAACAAACTGCTATTCAGCCAATAGCGGCTGCTGAGAAAGTAACCTTTTTAGGCGAGTGGCGTTATGTTGGAAAATTTAGCCATTTAGCAGACTACCGTTGTATTGTATGTCCTGATTTTGACTATGAGAAAAGTATCTACAAAGTTACTTTTAAAGAGGATGGTACGTTCGATATTCGAATAAATCTATTGATTGGCAAAGGTAATTATTTAGCAAAACCAGATATTAAATCAACTGCCACCAACCCGTATGGAGCAGTAAATATTACAGACTTACAAATTCTGAATAAACCCTTAGAGACGGAAGCCGATACTGAATTTCAACAAAGATTTAGAGATGTAATCTCCTTTAGCCAAAATACAAAAGCCAAAAATACTTATGGATATGATGAACTCAATCTTAATCTAAAAACTTCAAATCTTTCGGAATATTTACTATTTGTGAGAAAGAAATAGATTTCTCAAAATAAACACTTAATTCAAGGACAGTATCTCTCAGATTTACTGTCCTTTTTGTTTCTGGATATATTTTCATTCAAAACCGATAAATCATAGCCAAGAACCAAAAACTAATCTTGTCATAATAAACTTTCTTGCCTAATTTTGTAGTGATTTAAAGTTTATGAGTTAAAGGTTTATGAGTACGCTCAAAAACTATTTTACTTTCAAATTTTCTCATAAACTCATAGACTCATAAACTTACAAAACAATAATGAGAGAAATACAATTTAGAGAGGCACTCCGTGAAGCCATGAATGAGGAAATGCGTAGAGACGCATCGGTTTATTTAATGGGCGAGGAAGTTGCCGAATATAATGGTGCTTACAAGGTGTCGCAGGGAATGTTGGACGAATTTGGTCCCGACCGTGTAATTGATACGCCCATCGCAGAGTTGGGTTTTGCAGGTATTGCAGTGGGTTCGGCGGCAAACGGTTTACGCCCGATTGTTGAATTTATGACTTTCAACTTTTCGTTAGTAGCCATTGACCAAATCATCAACTCAGCATCCAAAATGATGTCGATGTCTGGTGGACAGTATTCTTGCCCCATCGTTTTTCGGGGACCTACGGGTAATGCAGGGCAATTGTCTTCTCAACATTCTTCAAATTTTGAAAATTGGTTTGCTAATACCCCTGGCTTAAAAGTACTTGTTCCATCCAATCCAGCTGATGCCAAAGGTTTATTGAAATCTGCTATTCGTGATAATGACCCCATTATTTTCATGGAGTCAGAATTGATGTATGGCGACAAAGGACTCGTGCCAGATGGCGAATATCTGACCCCAATCGGAAAAGCAAACATCGTGAAAGAAGGTAAAGATGTTACGATTGTTACCTTCGGAAAAATGCTTTCCAGAGTAGTAATGCCAGCAGTTGTAGAATTAGAGAAAATGGGCATCAATGCTGAAGTGATAGATTTGAGAACTGTGAAGCCCATTGATTATGAAACAGTTATTAATTCAGTAAAGAAAACAAATCGTTGTGTAGTAGTTGAGGAAGCCAATCCAATTGCAGCACTTTCTTCTGAAATTGCTTATAATATCCAACGTTGGGCATTTGATTTTATGGACGCTCCCGTTATCCGTGTAAACTCAAAAGATTTGCCATTACCTTATGCCCAATCATTGTTAGAAGCCATCCTTCCAAGCGTAGAACGGACAGTGGAAGCGGTGAAAGCAGTTTTGTATAAGTAAGACATAGAACGAGAATCTTTCCCCTGTTGTAAGTAGGATAGCACGGTAAAGATTCGGACCGCATAAGTGCCGTGGTACAATAAAAAAAGCCTTCTGAAAATCAATTCGGAAGGCTTTTTCATAATGTGTTAATGACGTTTAGATTGTATGGCAAAACAGAAAGGGAGTGTTTTCATTAATAAAATTATGAAATCAAACGTTGAGAATAAATCTTTTGATGTGAATAGCTTTTTTTTGTATGTGAGTAAGGGTTTAAATGTAAGTAATTGACCCTTGCAAGCGTTTAAAACGCTTATAAGGGTTAAAAAACAAGATAATTTATATAAGATTATTTATCGAACACGGAAGTCGTCCTTCAAAAGGACGACTTCCGTATAAGTCGAAGTTGAACTAATAAGCTCAAAAATTAATCGTCAATTGCTTTCCCTCCATTTCATCCGCAAATTCCAAATTGGAAAGTGAAATTCCTAATAACCGAACGCCCTTCTCCACGGGTTGAATTTGGGATAATAATTCAAAAGATATTTTCTCAAAAAATGCCTTATCCATTACTGCCGACAAAGCCGTTCTGCTTCTGGTAATCTGTTGAAAATCAGCGTATTTAACTTTTAAATTAATCGTTCGTCCATAAGCATGGGTCCGTTCGCAATATCGCCAAACGTCTTCAATCAAGGGTGATAAACCCGCTTCCAATTCCGCCCGAGTTTCTAAATCTGTATTAAAAGTATTTTCCGAACCTACTGATTTTCTGATACGGTCTGGATTTACGGGTCGGTTATCTATTGCACGAGCAATGTTGAAATAATAGCTTCCTGCCTTGCCAAAATGCTTTCTCAGAAAAGCTTCGTCTTTTTGACGCAAATCTAAGCCATTGAAAATCTGCAGTTTATTCATTTTCTCGGCAGTAACTTTTCCAATACCATGAAAACGATACACCTCCAATTCTTCCACAAATTTCTCGCCCTGATTAGGTTTTATCACAAAGATTCCATCGGGCTTGTTATAGTCAGAAGCGATTTTTGCCAAAAATTTATTGTAAGAAACGCCCGCTGAGGCGGTCAATTGAGTACGTTCTTTTATCTTAATTTTTATCTCATTCGCAATCTCAGTAGCGGAGGCCATTCCTTTCAAATTTTCAGTAACATCCAAATAAGCTTCGTCCAAAGAAAGGGGTTCAATCAGGGGCGTATATTCAGCAAAAATTTCTCTAATTTGTTGAGAAACAGCTTTATAACTCTCGAATCGAGGTTTTACGAAAATAAGATTGGGGCATTTTCGAGCCGCAATTACCGAAGGCATAGCCGAACGAACGCCAAATTTGCGAGCTTCATAACTGGCAGCTGCTACCACGCCACGTTCACGTGAGCC